>CAMKAE010000011.1 GCA_946410395.1 uncultured Clostridia bacterium | reverse complement strand
CTCACCCGCGGCCTGGCGACTCGTCCGCGATGTAAACCCCACCCGGTGCAAGATGGAATGAGGACACATGCGGCGGCCCGCCGCGTCCTCGCAATCGCTTGAGCCCACTGGCAACTCTGGGCCTGGATAGATGATCACCCATGACAGAACTCGGCTTACGGTCACGCTCGCACATTTTTGATGGAATAAATGGGGGATACCGATGCGAAAACTGATGGCATGGATCTGTGCGCTGATGCTGCTGGCCGGGACGGCGGCGGCCGGCGGACTGGTGATCACGGACGGCACGGCGCCTTCGCCCACGCCGGCCCCGACGGCAACGCCTGCCACGGAACCCCAGACGGCGGCCACGGAAGCAACGGAAGAAGCTGCGCCGGAGGAGACGGAGGCGATCCCGGAAGCGGCGGAGGTTACCCCGACGGAGGCGCCCGCGACGCCTGTTCCCGAGCCCGAAAAAGAAAAAGAGAAGACGCCCTCCTATGCCGATTCCCAGGGCTTTGGCATCCGCAACGGCCCGCGGGAAGCAAAGCGGGTGGCTGTCACCATGGATGACTGCTATGACCGGGAGCGCGTCCGGGAAGCCTTTGAGCTCTGCAAGCAGTACGGCGTGGTCATGACGTTCTTTCCCCTGGGCGATCAGCTCAAGGCCAAGGATGCGGAGCTCTGGCGTGAAATCGCGGATTCCGGCTGTGAGATCGGCAGCCACACCATGCACCACACCAAGATGACCCACATGAGCCGGGCCGGCATCGCCACGCACCTCTACCGCTTTCAGGAGTGCCTGGACGAGGTGCTGGGCTATCACTACGGCGTCGTGTCTGTCCGTCCGCCCTTCGGCTCCTACCGCACCGACGACGGCAAGATCTACAAAACCATGGAGAGTGTTTTCAAAAGCTACGGCTATGAGCACATCGTCCTCTGGGACGTGAGCCAGACCGAGGCGGAGAAGGCCAAGAAGGACGTGAAAAACGGCAGCATCCTGCTCTACCACGCCCGCGCCCGGGACGTCAAGTGCCTGAAGACGCTGATTCCCTGGCTGGTGGACCAGGGCTACGAGCTGGTGACGGTCCGGGAACTGCTGGAGTTTGACGAGATCGAGATCAGCCCGGAAATCTACAATCACAGGCATGACCAGAAGTAAAACCCGGAGGAGGGCTGACAGATGAACAGCCGCTTGTGGAAACGGATCCTGGCCGTCTCGGCGGCGGTGCTGATGCTGCTGTGCTGCCTGGCGGAGGTGACCGCCGTCCTGGCGGATGCCGGCCGGGAGGACGTGCTGTCGACGGAACACTACAGCGCGGGCCGCAGCAAGTATACGCCCACCCCCAAGCCGAAAAAGACGCAGAAGCCCGCGACGCCCGAACCGTCCGTGACCGCCGCGCCTGCGACGCCGGCCCCGACGAAGGAAGCGCCGGACACCGTCACCCCCACGCCGGTGCCCGACGGTCCGATCATCGAGCCCCAGGCCATCGCAGACTGGCTCTTCGCCCACGACATGACCCTTCCGGACAACTTCATCACCAAGCGGGAAGCGCAGGCGCTGGGATGGGATTCCAGATACAACGATGTTTCGGATGTCGCGCCGGGGAAGTCCATCGGAGGCGACCGCTTTGGCAATTATGAGGGGATCCTGCCCAGAGCCAAGGGGCGCACGTATTACGAATGTGACTGCTATTATGTCAGCGGGAGGAGAACTGCATACCGCGTGGTTTTCTCCGACGACGGGCTGGTCTTCTACACCGAGGATCACTACAATACCTTCACACAGCTTTTCCCCAGCGACGCGCCGGAGGGCGGGAAGCCATGACAGAAGTCTCTGCGGGGATTATCCTGAACCCGGCGGGGGAGATCCTGGCCTGCAAGCGGGGCGAGGGGCGCAGGAATGCCCACCTCTGGGAGTTCCCGGGCGGCAAGCGTGAAGCAGGGGAGGACGCCAAGGCATGCCTGCGCAGGGAGCTGCTGGAGGAACTGTCGCTTCCTGTATGGAACGTACGGGAGGTCCGCACCGCGGAGGAGGGCGGCATCCGCTTTACCTTCCTGACGGCGGAGACGGACGCGGTCCCGGTGCGCACGGAGCATGAGGCGGTGGCTTTCCTGCGGCCCCGCGCGCTGCTGCCGCTGCCCTTCTGCCCGGCGGACGCGCCCGTGGCCCGCGCCCTGGCGCTCAACGATCCGCCGGTGCGACACCTGTTCTGGGATTTTGACGGCACGCTGTTCGACACCTATCCGATGATGACAGCGGCCTTTTCACTTGCCTGTGCCCGCCTGGGCGCGCGGGTGACGCAGGCGCAGGCCCTGCGGCGGATGAAGGTTTCCCTGGGGGACGCGATTCGCCTGACCGCCGACGCATACGGCCTTTCCCGGCACAGCCTGGCCGAGGCCTACCGCCGGGAGACGGAGCAAACCCCGCCCGGAGAGTGGCCGCTGCTGCCGGGCATGGCGGAAGCGCTGCGGGCCCTGAGCGGTATGGGGTGCCGGCATTACCTCGTGACCCACCGGGATTGTTCGGCGCTCGAAGCCCTGGAGGCGAAGGGGCTGCTCCCACTGTTCACCGGCTGGGTGACGGCGGAGGACGGTTTTCCCCGGAAGCCGGATCCCGCATCGCTGCTCTCCCTGCTTGAACGCTTTGGCGTCGCGCCGGCGGCGGCGTGCATGATCGGCGACCGGCCGCTCGATGCGCAGGCTGGCCGGGCTGCGGGCATCCTGGGCTGCCTGCTGGACCCGGAGGCGTTTTTCCCGGACTGCGCCTGCGATTTGAAGGCATGCGCCGCGGCGGAACTGCCCGCCCTGCTCTGTCCGAAACCCATTCTTACATAACACCGGAGGATGAGATGCAACAGGAAGCACGCTCCAGAATGCTGGGCACCATGCCCATGAACAAACTGATCCCCAAGGTTTCCCTGCCCATCATGGTTTCCATGATCGTGCAGGCACTGTACAACGTGGTGGACTCCATCTATGTCTCCCGCTACGATCCGGACGCGCTGACCGCTGTGTCCCTGGCCTATCCGTTCCAGATGCTGATGGTCGCCCTGGGTGTGGGCATGGCGGTGGGCATCGCCAGCCTGCTGAGCCGCAAGCTGGGCGAGCGCAAGCCGGAGGAGGCTCGGCGGGCAGCCTGGAACGGATTTCTGATCGAGGGCGGAAACTGGCTGATCTTCCTGATCGTGGGCCTGGCGCTCGCCCCGACGCTGCTGAACCTGGTGGTGAACGCGGATACCCTGAAAAACGCCGAAAAGATCCGCGGCCTGGGCATCACCTACCTGTCCACGGTCACCACCTGGTCCTTCGGCCTGTTCATGGCGGTGCTGATGGAGCGCCTCCTGCAGGCCACGGGAAACACGGTCCTGTCCATGATCACCCAGCTGGCCGGCGCGGTGACCAACATCGTCCTCGACCCGATCCTGATTTTCAACGCGGACATGGGCGTATCCGGCGCCGCGGTGGCAACGGTCATCGGCCAGTGGGTGTCCGCCGGCGTGGGCTTTGCCCTCAACCAGACCAAGAACGCGGAGCTGCGGATGCACCCCCGGGACTTCGCGGTGGACGGAAAGCTGCTCCGGGCCATCCTGGCGGTGGGCCTTCCCTCGACGGTGATGCAGGCCATCGGCTCGGTGATGAACGTGGGCATGAACGCGATCCTCTCCGGCTTTGAGACCCTGGGCAACGCGGCGGTCAACGTGCTGAACGTGTACTTCAAGCTGCAGTCCTTCATCTTTATGCCCTGTTTTGGCCTGGGCGCGGGCATGATTGCCATCGTGGGCTACAACTTCGGCGCCCGGCTGAAGGAACGCGTATACGCCGCGATCCGGATCGCCCTGCGCTACGCGGTGATCATCATGGCGGTCGGCACCCTGATCTTCCAGGTCTTCCCCGGACAGCTGATGTCGGTTTTCTCCGCCGAGGAGACGGCGGCCGTCTCGCAAGCAGAAGAATCCGCGGAGGCGGAAACCGGTGCCGCCGGTGTGGACGCGGAAGAGGCGGCCCGCCTCCGGCAGGAGAAGGAGGACCAGGCGCTGGTGGCCAAACAGATGTCCGAGATCGGGCCGGGCGCGCTGCGGACCATCAGCCTGTGCTTCATCCTGGCCGCCATTGGCGTGACCCTGAGCAATGTCTTTCAGGCGCTTGGCAAGGGACTGTACAGCATGACGCTCTCCATCTGCCGCCAACTGCTGGTGCTGCTGCCGGCCGCCATCCTGCTGAAGGCGGTGTTCGGCACCGTGGATGCGGTATGGTGGTCCTTCCTCATCGCGGAGGGCGTGTCCTGCGTCGTCTGCCTGCTGCTGTACCGCAAGGTGCGGCGGGAGGTGCTGGAAAAGCTTTAGCGGCACAAGAAAAGCGGATCGCTGCGATCCGCTTTTCCAATGGGTCAGCTGCCCTTGATCATCTCCCGCAGATCCGTGACCTGAACCGCCAGGGTGCCGCCCTCGCGCACGGCGGCGTTGACCACGCTGCAGGCATGCATCACGGTGGAATGGTCCCGGTTGCCGAAGAAGGCGCCGATCTGGGGCAGGGACAGGGCGGTCATGTCCCGGGTGAGGAACATGGCGACCTGCCGCGGCTGGACGAACTCCCTGCGGCGGTTTGCGCTGAGCAGGTCCTTCTCACTGACGCCGTAGAACTCGCAGACCGTGCGCAGGATGATCTCGGGCGTGACGGCGCGGCGGTGCTTGTTCTCGAAGACCTCGCGCAGGGCTTCCCGGCACAGGGCTTCAGTGTAGGGGCGGTTTACCACGTTGGCGTAAGCCCGCAGGCGGTTCAGACTGCCCTCCAGCTCGCGGATGTTGCTGTCGACGTTCGCAGCGATGAGCTCCAGCACGTCGTTGGGCACGTCAATGCCCTCCATCTGGGCCTTCTTGCGCAGGATGGCGATGCGGGTCTCCAGGTCCGGACGCTGAATGTCACAGGTCACGCCGCCGTTGAAGCGGCTCTTCAGGCGCTCCTCCAGCTTGGGGATCTCCTGGGGCGGCTTGTCGCTGGTGAGGACGATCTGCTTGCTGGCCCCGTGCAGCTCGTTGAAGGTGTTGAAAAACTCCTCCTGGGTGGAGTCACGGCCGGCGATGAACTGGATGTCGTCCACCAGCAGCACGTCCACATTGCGGAAGCGCTTTTTGAATTCCAGGGCCTTGCCCTTCTGGATGGCGGAGATCAGCTCGTTGGTGAAGGATTCGCTGGTGATGTAGACCAGGTTCATCTCCGGGTGCTGCTCCTGGATGTAGTGGCCGATGGCGTGCATCAGATGGGTCTTGCCCAGGCCGGCGCCGCCGTAGATGAACAGGGGGTTGTAGACCTTGCCCGGGTTGTCGGCCACCGCCACGGAGGCCGCGTGGGCAAAGCGGTTGTTGGCGCCCACCACGAAAGAGTCAAACGTATAGCGCTCGTTGAGCGCGACGCCGGGATGCTGCGGTTTGGCGGCCTTGGGGTTTTTCCGCTGCTCGAGCTCGCTCTGAGTGCAGATCACCACGCCCATCGGAAAACCCGCGGCCCGCTCCGCCGCGCTGACAAACATGGGCATATAGTTGCTGCTGATATAGGCCTTCAGGGGCTCCATGCCGATGCGCAGATAGAGCGTGTTGTCCTCGAGCGCGGCCGGAAAGAGGTTGTCCTGGATCATGGCGTTGTAATTGATGGGGTTCATCTCATTGCGGATCAGGGCGGACATCCGCTCCCACAAATCTTGCATCTCCATGGGTAAGGCTCCCGTTCTTTCTGCAATCATTCCGGTGAAAAAAGGCAGCGGCGCTGGCGCCGTGGCCTGTGGATAACTTGCTTGTGGATAACTCTCCGGATCAAATCCGACTTTCCAATGATAACATGAAAAGCGGCAAAATACAAGGAGTTTTGGCAATTCTCATGAAGATTCGCCTGTTGATAACTTTCCACCACCAGTCCTTGTGGCTGCGTCAGAAGCACACCACAATCCATAGCCTCCGCCTGCATGAGCGTGCATGATATTCATCCGTGGCAGGCGGGAAAAAGCAGGAATCGCCCGGAACGCTGTCGAAAGAAATATGGATAAGAAAACGAAAGGGGAAGAGTCCATGGCGGTGCGGCAGGAAGCGGTGCGCGATGTGCTGACCCGGCGCTTCGGCGCGGATGCCGATCCGGATGGCCTGAGCACCCTGCGCCTCATGCAGGTGCTGCGCGCCTGGAATCCCCGGCAGCTGTCCCTGGCGGAGCTGGAATCCCGCCTGGAGGACGCGCTCTATGCCTGCGTGCGGCGGCGATGGGGCGATGAGCTGCTGATCTCCGCGCCAGGCGGTTGGCGCAGGCTGACCACGGATGACCTTGCCGAGGGGGCCGATGCGCTGCTGGGCCTGCTCTTTGCGGATCTGCCGGTCCACGCGGCCAACTGTGAGCTTGTGCGGGACTATGCCATGCGCACCGGCTCCGCGGCGGCGCTCGGGGCGCTGTGCGGACGCTTCGGGGCGTTTCAGTCCGAGGAGGAGCGGGCGCTGATGCGGCGCATTCTGGATGACAGGAGTTGTGATTGAAGATGAGCAAACGATGCGCGGCGGCGCTGCTGGCGCTTGCCCTGCTTGTGCCGGCCCTGGCCGCGGGCGAGACCGTGGTGACTTCCTTCTACCCGATCTTTCTCTTTGCGCGCAACCTGTGCGACGGTCTGCCCGGCGTGAGGGTGCGCAACCTGGCGGCGCCGGATTTCGGCTGCCTGCACGACTACCAGCTGACTGTCGCCGACATGAAAGCCCTGGCCGGCGCGGATGTCTTCCTGATCAACGGCGCGGGCATGGAGGAATACCTTGTCCACGTGTACGACGCGCTGCCGGACTTGCGGGTGGTGGACGCCTCCGAGGGCGTGGAACTCCTGGAGGACGACGAGGATCACCATGCCCATGACGAACACGATGAGCACGAGGATCACGACGATCATGACGAACACGACGAGCACGATGACCATGACGGCCACGGGCATCATCACGATCACAACCCGCACATCTGGATGAGCGTCGGCAACGCCGTGCAGATGGTCCGGAACCTGGCGAAAGGCCTGCAGGAGGCCATGCCGCAGCACGCGGAGGCCATCGGGGACAACCTGGCGCAGTATCTTGCGCGCCTGGAGGCGCTGGACGCGGAACTGACGGAGACCCTGGCTCCGGTGGCGGGCGGAGCGATCGTTACCTTTCACGAGGCCTTCCCGTACTTCGCCGACGCATACGGGCTGGAGATCGCGGCCGTGATGGCCAGGGAACCCGGGGATCCGCTCTCCGCGCGGGAGATGATGGACCTGGTGCGCCTGGAGCGGGAACTGGGCAATCCGCCGCTGTTTACCGAGCCGCAGTACACCGACGCGGCGGCCCGGACCGTCAGCGAGGAGACCGGCGCGGCCGTCTATACGCTTGACCCCTGCGTCACGGGGCTGGATGACCCGGCGCTGACCTATTACGAGGACGTCATGCGGCGTAACGCGCAAACCCTGCTGGAAGCGCTGCCGCACGGCGAATGACCCGGATGCGGGACCGTGAGACGGCTGAATCCGCTGTACGGCGCGGTGAACACCCCGTGAGAAGCGTGACGCCCGCCTGGCTGCGGTGGCTGCTGCCGGTCTGCGCCCTGGCCTTCATGGCAGGCATCCTGATCGGGCGCTTTTCCGCTGAATGGCACTGGGCGCTGATCGGCCTGGCGGTGGCGGCCGGAGCCTGCGTCCTCTCCGTGTGGGAGCCCAGGGCCCGCTGCGCCGCGGCGGCCGCGCTGGTCCTCTGTCTGGGCGCGCTGCTGGGCTGGGGCACCTGGCACCGGCCCCTGCCGGAGGAGCGCGTCTGGCATGTCAGCGGCATCGTGGCGGAGGAGATCCGGGACGGCAGCCGCACCCAGCACAAGACCGTGCTGCGCAATGTCACCCTCGACGGCGCACCCCTCTCCGGCGGCGCCTACTGGACGTTCTACAGCGCGGAGCTGCCGGAGGGCCTTGCGCCGGGCGTCTGCGTGGAGGGAGACTTCAGTCTGTATCACCCGGGCGGCGCGGAGAATCCCGGGGGCTTCGACTTCTCGGAATACCTGCTGGAGCGGGGCGTCCATGTCGGCCTGTACGGAAAGGACAACCTGCGGGTCTCCCGGGATCGGCAGAGCCTGTGGGGCGCTGCGGCCGCCCTCCGGCACAGCCTGACACGGCGGCTGTGCGATGTGATGGGCGAGGAGGCCGGCGGCTATGCGGCGGCCATGCTGCTGGGGGTCCGCAGTCTGGTGCCCTCAGAGGACCGGGACGCGTTCTCGCGCCTGGGCATCGCTCACCTGCTGTCCGTCAGCGGCTTTCACGTCGGGGTGCTGTACGCCGCCTTCGCCTGGCTGCTGAAAAAGGTGCGGGTGCCGCGCCTGGCCCGGCTGCCGGCGATCGCGTTCCTGCTGGCCTTCTACTGCCTGCTGACGGGGCTTGGAGCCCCGGTGATCCGGGCCACGGCGCTGATCCTGCTGCGAGAGTACGGCGCGCTGCGCCACCGGAAGGCCGAGGGCCTGCACATGCTGTCGGCCGCGGCGATCATCAACCTGCTGATCAACCCGGCCCAGCTGCTCAGCGCCGGCTTTCACCTCTCCTACGGCGCGCTGCTGGGCATCATCCTGGTGCGGCCCGTACTGTACCGCTTCCCGAAGCCGGGCAGCCTGCGGCGCCGCTTCCGGGCGGCAGATTGGCTCTGGAACGGCTTCACCACCGCGCTGGCGGTGCAGGCGGGCATCCTGCTGCCGCAGCTGTACTGGTATCACGAGCTGCCGCTGCTGTCCGTGTTCCTGAACGTGTTTATGCTGGCCTTGGCCTCCGTGGTGCTGATCCTCTTCTGGGCGCTGCTGCTGATCATGTTCATTCCGGCCGTGGGTCCGGCCTTCGGCGCGCTCTGCGGCTGGATGACGGAGGCGCTGACCGGGGCGGTCCGCGGTATGGCGCAGGCGGACTGGATCGTGTTGTGGACAAGACAGGGCAATCTGCTCACGGCGGCAGGCTGGCTCCTGCTGCTGTTCGGGCTCTGCGGCCTGATCCGCCTGCGGAAGGGGATCCGGGGCGCGGTCGCGGCTGCGGCGCTGGCGGTGATCGCGCTGTCGGTGATCCCGTGGCCGCATCACGGCACGGAGTATCTGCAGTTCAGCGTCCGGAGCGCAGACGCGGCTGTCGTCTGGGACGAGGACCGCGTCTGGGTGATCGATACGGGGGAGGACAGCACCCTGTCCAACTGGCTGCACCAGCGCCGGCTGGGGGTGGACACGCTGGTGATCAGCCATCTCCACGCGGATCACATGATGGGCGTGGAAGCGCTGCTGGCGGACCGGATCCCGATCCGGCGTGTCCTCCTGCCCTGGGGTGCGGAGCGCTCCGCGGTCTCGGAGGACTGCCTGGCGCTGCTGGACCGGCTCGCGCAGAGCGGGACGGAAATCCTGTACGCCTCCCGAGGCGACACGTTTGACCTACCATCGGGCGGTGCGGCGGTGCTCTGGCCGGAGGAAAACCGGGTCCGCGCCGGACAGGACGCCAACCACTACAGCCTGGCCCTGCGCCTGGAGCTCAAAGGCGTCAGTCTGCTGACCTGCGGGGATCTGACCAGGGAGTACGAGATGTACAGCGCGGCCCCTGCGGACATCCTGAAGGTAGCCCATCACGGGTCCGCGGGCTCCACCTCGCCGGAATATCTGGCGGCGGTGGCCCCAAAGGTGATGATCCTCTCCGGCGGTGACAGGACACGCTGGCAGAATACCCTCGCAAAGGCCGGGGACATCCCGGTGTACGCGACCCAGAACGTGGGCGCCGTGCACATCACCCTGACTCCAGGCGCGTGGACGGTATCCGGCTTCCGCACGCCGGGCCTGGAGACGGACGAAACCGACGAACCGCTGGAGGAATGAGCATGACTTGGCAGGACAAGGAGCGCGGCATCGGGCGGCAGGCCTTCATGAACCTGCTGCGGCAGGGCAAGCTCAGCGGTGCCTGGCTGCTGGAGGGCCCGGAGGATAAGCTGCGCGAGGACGCGGTGCGCGAGATCCGGGCCACCCTGCTGACCCCAGGCCTGGAGGAGATGGACGGAGCCGTGCTGACCGATCCGGATCCGGACGTGCTGATCGCATCCTGCGAGACCGTGCCCTTCGCGTCACCGATGCGGCTGGTGATCGTGCGGGAGCAGACCGGCCTGACGGGCCGCGCGGAGGCGGACGAGCGCATCGTCGACTACGTGGGGCGCGTGCCGCCCACCACGCTGCTGCTCTTCCTGCTCCACGGCGACGCGGACCTGCGCAAGAAACTGCCGAAGGCGCTGAACCAGGACAAGCGGCTTGTGAGCTTCCGGCCCATGCGGGACGCAGAACTCCAGGGCTGGGTCATCGCCCGCTTTGCGGAACTGGATCTCACCTGTGACCCGGCGGCCGCCCGGGAGTTGATCTTCATCTCTGGCGCGGACAGCAATCGCCTCAGCGGGGAGATCGGCAAGATCGCGGCCCTGTGCACGGACGGGTTCGTGCCGGTCAGCGCGGTGCAGGCCGTTGCCACCCGCACCGGCGAGTATACGGTCTTCCAGATGATCGACGCGGTGATGGCAGGGCGCCGGGGCACGGCGTTCGTGCTGATGCAGGGGCTGCTGGAGGCCGGGCAGGAGCGCCTGGGCATCCTGGCCCTCCTGCTGCGGCAGTACCGCCTCCTGCAGCAGCTCAAGATCATGCAGTATGAAAAAATCCCCCCGCAGGAATACGCCCGGCGGCTTGGGGTGCAGGGGTTTGCGGCGGACCGCCTGGTGGGGCAGGCCCGGCAGATGTCAAACCGGGAGATCAAGCAGAGCCTGGAGGCTTGCCTGGACACCGAGTACCGGGTCAAGAGCGGCCGGATGCCGGAGGAGGGCTGCCTGGAAGCGCTGATGCTGCGCCTCTTCGCGATCCGCCGGGAAACACGGGGACAATAAAACCGCCGGACATCCGGCGGCTTTCGAGGGGATCACAGGCCCAGCAGGCTCTTCAGCTTGCTCAGCAGACCGCCGGCTTTCTCGCCGTCCGCCGCGCCGGATACCGCCTCGGCGATGTTGCCCAGGCCAAGCTTCTGCACCAGGCCAGTCACGACCTCTGTCAACTGGTTGGCGTCCAGATTCAGGCCGCCCAGCAGGCCCTTCACGGTCTCGGCGGGGTCGGACTGAACCTTCTCCAGCAGTCCGCTGTCGCCCTGGATCTTTGCCAGCAGGTCCGAGATGATTTTCTGGATATCCATTTGCTCGCTTCCTTTCTGTTTGCGGCCGCCGCAGCGGCTCCGATGCGCTCATTATACCCCCGGAAGGGGCACATTGCAAGAAAAACTTTCCGTGCTGTGCGCGGAAGCGATAAAGGAGAGATGACCATGGCAACCAAGAAAGTCGGCACGGTGATCCGCGAAGCCCGGGAAAAGGCGGGCATGTCCCAGGAATCCCTGGCGCGCAAGGCGGCGGGGGTGAGCCTGGGGGAGGTCCGCAGCGTCGAGGCCGGAGAGGCGGATCTGACCCAGACCAAGCTGAAGGCGCTGGCCAAGGCCCTTGGCGTGACCCAGGCCACGCTGCTGGGCGCGCCCAAAAACCTTTCCGCGGCCAAGAAACCTGCGTCAGCGGCGAAAAAGCCCGCATCCACCGCGGCCAAAAAGCCCGCCGCCAAGACGCAGACGCCCAAGACCCCGGCCAACGCCAACAGCACCATGAAGGTCACGTCCACCGAGAAAAAACTGATCGAAGCCTATCGCGCCGCCTCCGCCGACGCGAAAAAGGCGGCCACAAAGCTGCTCAAGGGTGAGCGCGAGGACCTGCTGGATACCATCAACGGCAAGGACACCGTGGGCAGCGCAGTCTCGGGATTCCTGGAAAACGCGCTGGGCAACCTGCTCGGGCGCTGAGTGAAACATCATAGAGCAAAAAGAAGCAGCCGGCACGAGACCGGCTGCCCTTTTGGTTCCGGGAATTAATCCGCGTTGTCCGCCTGCACGGCCTGTGCGGCTGTGCGGCCGGAGACGAAGATCTCGACAATGGCGTTGCCGCCCAGGCGGTTGCCGCCGTGGATGCCGCCGGTGACCTCACCCGCCGCGTACAGGCCGGGGATGATGCTGCCGTCGGTGGCCAGCACATGGCGCTGGGTGTCGACCTTCAAGCCGCCCATGGTGTGATGAGTGGAGGGCGCCATGAGCCGGACGATCAGCGCTGTTCCTTCGAGATCATAGGTCTCGGGCAGATAGTTGCCGCTCTCGTCCATCTGCACATTGCCGATGGTACGGGAGGCGATGGCCTTGCCCACGTCCGGGTATTCGCCCAGGCCCATGACCGCCTGATCGTAGGCCTTGACGGTCTCGAGCACGGTGGCCGGGTCTGCCTTGATGCCGCCGATCCGCTCAAAGAGCGCGGTCAGCTCTTCGACGGTGCCATTGATGTGATAGTAGCGGCCTTCAAAGTCCTCGGCGCCCAGCTGAGCGGAGGGCGGGCCGGGAATATGCTCCGCAGCGTTGAAAATCTCCAGGAACACGCCGGGGGTGCCGTTGACAGTCATGCCGTTGCGGAATTCCGCCAGGGACAGCACATCGCGCTCGGAGCCCTCGTCCACAAAACGATGGCCGGTGTTGGGGTTGATCCAGCAGGCATAGTTGCCGCCGCCGAAGGCCAGGTTGCCGTTGTCCACCCAGGAGATGGGCATCAGCTGTGTGAAGCCCATGCCGGTCACGTCGGCGCCCACGGCCTGCGCCATGACGATGCCGTCACCCTGAAGGGAGGAGCGGTTGGTGGTCTTCGTGGATGCGGTCAGATATTCCTCGGACCAGTAGACGTTGCCGTCGAGCACCATGGGGATGTTGGCCGCGTAGCCGCCGGTGGCCAGGATGACGCCCTTGGTGGCATGCGCGGTGACCTCGGTGCCGTCATAGCGAACAGCCTTGACGCCGGTGACCCGGCCGTCCTCAAAGATCAGCTCCCTGGCCTCGGTGCGGAGCATGATCTCGTTGTTGCCCGCCGCGTTGATGGTGCTCATGGGCGCCAGGAAGTAGGCACCCCAGCGGCCCTGCTCGGCGGTGAACTCGTTTTCTCTGTACCACAGCGCGCCGATCAGGGTCTGCTGTGTATCCTCATAGAAGGCTGCGCCCTGGTCTTCGAGCCACTCCTTCAGGCCCTGGCCGCCCTGAATGAACTGCGTGACCAGGTCCACATCGCCGTAGATCCACTGGCTCTTGTCCGCGCTCTGGCGCAGGCCGCCGTAGTAGGTCTGGAAGATGTGCAGGTTCACGGTGGAGAAGAGGGTCAGCTGATTCTCGGGGATGCCGGCTTCCAGCTGGGGATCCGCCCAGGCCAGATAGGCCCGGATCTCGTCCTTCAGGGCAAGCAGCACGGGCAGGTATTCGGCATGTACGCCGTGCTTTGAGAGCTCCTTCGCGTCTCCGGCCACAAACTCGTTTTCCAGATACCAGGCCTCGTCAAAGGGCGCTTCGTTCCAGTTCAGAATCATCCGGAGCTCGTCGATGCAGCCCTTGACGCTCTTGACCTTGGGGTAGGCCGTGCCGTTGTGGGCATAGACGCCCTCGGTGGCGTCCGGATCAGCCGGATCCCACACCAGGTAGGGCATCACGGACTGATACTGGCCGCCGGAGACCAGCGTGTTGCCGCCGACTTCCGCGTTCTTTTCGATGATCAGCACGCTGTTGCCGTCCTGAACCGCCTGTGCGCCTGCGGCCATGCCGGCGCCGCCCGCGCCCACGATGACCACGTCATAGGTCACTTCGATGGGCTCCTGGGCTGCGTGCGTCACCTTGGCGGAGCGGAAGGCGTCCGGGTTGGTGCAGCCGGCCTGCTGCGCCGCGTCGTTCACCGCCGTGCGCAGGGCGCGGGAGGTGAAGGTGGCGCCGGAGACCGCGTCCACACCGGTGCCGTTGGCTGCCAGCATATCCGCGATCATGATGTCATACGCCACATCGCCCACGTGAGCGGTCTCGCCGGAGGCCTTGACCTCGACGGCCGTCAGGGCGGTGTCTGAGAAGGTCACGCTGACGGTGACCGGGCCGTTGTAGCCCTCCGCGGTGGCCTCGTAGGTGCCGGGGGTGAAGGCCAGGGCCGCCTCCGTGGCCGGGGCCTGTCCAGCCGGGACAGGAAAATTTGATAATTAATTAACAAACGTCGCATCGGAAATATGCTTTTTCTGACAAAACGCTTGACAATTCCGGCCCGGTGTGGTACATTCAACAAGGTTTGACGAAGAAACCATTGCCGAAGACAGCCGGTCCCGCGCATCAAGCCGGGTTAAAGGGACAGCCGTTCCGCCTGCCGAGGTGTGAAGGATCATGATGTTTGTTCCCTCGCGCCTGCAATGCAGCGAGGGTTTTCTTTACTCCCAAACCGTGAGGAGGTGCGACAGGACAATGAGCAAGAACCGTGAAATCAAGGAACAGGTCGTGGCCGACATCGTTGAGAAGATCAAGAATGCCGAGTCCATCACCCTGGTGTCTTACTCCGGGCTGACCGTGGATCAGGTGACCAGCCTGCGCGCGCAGTGCCGTGAGAAGGACGTCCACTACTGCGTGCTGAAGAACCGTCTGGTGAAGCTGGCACTGAGCGAGGTGGGCATCGAGGGCGCCGACGATCTGCTGAACGGCCCCAACGCCTTCGTGTTCAGCAACAAGGACGCCGTCTCCGGCCCCAAGGTCATCAGCGAGTTCATCGAGAAGAACAAGCTGCAGAGCCTCAAGATCACCGGCGGTGTGTTTGAGGGCAAGGTTGCGGACGAGAAGACCATGCAGATGCTGGCCAAGATGCCCGGCAGAGACGAACTGCTGGCCATGTTGGTGGGCTGCCTGCAGAGCCCCATTTCCGGCCTGGTGGCCACCCTGGATCAGATTGCCGAGAAGAAGGAAGCGGCCTGATCGCCAACGCAGCCTGAGCGCTGCCTGAAAAGAAAAAACGGAGGAAAACAAAATGGATATCCAGAGCATCATCGAAGCCATTGAGAAAATGAGCCTGATGGAAGTCAAGGAACTGGTCGACGCCCTGAAGGAAAAGTTCGGCGTGACCGGCGCCATCGCCGTTGCCGGCGGTGCCGCTCCCGCTGCCGCTGCGGCTGCTGAGGAAGAGAAGACTGAGTTCGACGTGGTCCTGAAGAGCTTCGACGCCTCCAAGAAGATCGCCATCATCAAGGTGGTCCGTGAGGTCATCGAGGGCCTGGGCCTGAAGGAAGCCAAGGAGATGGTCGAAGGCGCTCCCAAGACCATCAAGGAAGGCATCTCCAAGGAAGACGCCGAGAAGCTGGTTGCCAAGTTCAAGGAAGCCGGCGCCGAGTGCGAGATCAAGTAATCTCCTGCCATTCAAGCCTCCCTTCGGGGAGGTTTTTCATGTGCAAAAGGATGGGTTCGCGCAGCAAAAAAGACCGCCCTCCGAAGAGGACGGCCGGTAATATGATTCTCAGATCAACACGATCAGTCAAGAAACGGCACGCGACCAAAGGTCCAGGGCGATCGGAAAGCCGCCAGTCCGGCTCGGACCTGGTCGCGGTCCGCAGACCGCGAAATCCTCTTTTCTGCCATTTGGCAAGCTTAACTGAGATGAGTATCAGAACTCGCATTCCTTGGGCGTGCGGGGATAGGGGATGACGTCGCGAATGTTTTCCACGTCGGTCAGGTACATGATCAGCCGCTCGAAGCCCATGCCGAAGCCCGAATGGACGCAGCCGCCGAAACGGCGCAGGTTTACATACCAGTCCATGGCTTCCTTGGAAATGCCCAGCTCGTCCATGCGGCGGGTGAGCAGGTCCAGGCGGTGCTCGCGCTGGGAGCCGCCCATCAGCTCGCCGGAGCCGGGTACGAGCAGGTCCACACCGGCCACGGTCTTGCCGTCATCATTCTGGTACATGTAGAAGGCCTTGATGTCCTTGGGCCAGTCGTAGATGAACACGGGGCCGTGGAAGTACTCCTCGGTCAGGTATTTCTCGTGCTCCTTGGCGGTGTCTCCGCCGTACTTGGGCTCAAACTCGAAGCGGTCCTTCACCTGCCGCAGGATGGTGATGGCCTCCTCATGGCTGATCCGCGCGAAATGGGCGCCGGACAGGGCCTGCAGCTTGGCCACCAGGCCGTTGCCGGCGAACTTGTCCAGGAATTCCAGCTCGTCGGGGCAGCGGTTGAGCACCGTGCTCACCACGGACTTGAGGAAGTCTTCCTCAATGTCCATCAGCTGGTGGATGTCGCAGAAGGCGATTTCCGGCTCGATCATCCAGAACTCGGAGGCGTGGGTCTTCGTGTTGCTGTTCTCCGCGCGGAAGGTGGGGCCGAAGGTGTAGATCCGGGAGAAGGCCATGGCGAAGGTCTCGCCCTCGAGCTGACCGGTGACGGCCAGGGAGGTGGGCTTGCCGAAGAAGTCCTCGCTGGGATCCGCCTTGGAGCCCGCGGGCAGGGTGGTGACCGTGAAGGTGTTTCCGGCGCCCTCCGCGTCGTTGGCGGTGATCAGGGGCGTGTGCACATAGAGGTAGCCGCGGTCCTGGAAGTAGGTGTGGATGGCCATGGCCGCCACGGAGCGCACGCGGAAGACAGCCTGGAAGAGCCGGGTCCGTGGCCGGAGGTAGGCGATGGAGCGAAGGAACTCCACGCTGTGGCGCTTGGGCTGCAGGGGATAGTTCTCCGGGGAATCGCCCTCCAGGGTGATGGCTGTGGCCTGGACTTCCGGCGTGGTGGGGTCTTTATAGGAAGGCACCACCTTGCCCACCACGGTGATGGCCGCGCCCACATGCAGGGTGCTGACTGTCTCGTAGTCGGCGATGGTATTGTCATAGACCACCTGCGGATTCTTGAAGCAGGTGCCGTCGTAGAAATCAATGAAGCCGATATTCTTCTGCCTGCGGTGATTGCGGATCCAGCCCTTCAGGCAGATCTCCTGCCCCTGCAGCGCATCCAGCTGCTCCTTGAGCGCCCGTGTGGTCAGAAATTGCATGGAAATCCCTCCAAACGTGGTTTGCCGCCGCTTGCGGACAGCGAGCCCATTATAGCAGATTCGGCGGCGGGTTTCAACCGCATCTTTTGCAAATATGCGTCAGAAAAGGCTTTTCAAACCGGAGTGGGTATGGTACAATCGGAGCATACCGACAGGAGGAGGATGGCCATGAAAAAGCTCGTATGTCTGACCCTTGCGCTGACGATGCTGCTGGGAATCTTCGGAACCGCGGCGGCGGAGGAGGCATTTATGCGCTACGAATCTGATTTTTCCGGCGGGACGGACGGCTGGTATGCCCGGTCTGCGGGGGAGGCGGCGATCCAGGTGACCCCGGAGGGCACGCTGCGCATCGAAGGACGCACCGCAGCCTGGAATTCTCCCGGCCGCGACTTTGCCCTGGTTCCCGGCAGGAGCTATACCTTCAGCGCCCTGGCCCGCCAGGACGACGAGGCTTCCGCGGGATTCATCTTCTCGGTGGCCCACAGCCATCTGGGGCTGGAGAGCTATGAGAACCTGGCCACCGCCACCGCGAAGAAGGGTGAATGGACCGAGCTGAGCGGCACCTACACCCCCGGCGAATACGACAACTTCATCCTCTATGTGGAGACCAGCGGCTACGGCACCCTGTCCTTTGAGATCAAGGACATCAAGGTGGCGGATGCCAGCGCCGAGCTGGAGGAGGCGAGGCAAGGCATGCCCGCGCTCAAGGACGTCTACGGGGACAAGTTCCTCTTCGGCAGCTGCATCAGCGGGTTCCAGATCCGGAACGCTGCGCTTGCCGCCACGGCCCTGCAGCAGTTCAACATCATCACCTGTGAGAACGAGATGAAGCCGGACTCCCTGCTGAACATCGCCCAATGCCGCATGCTTTCTGCCGAGGACGAGACGGCGGTGGCGGTTCAGTTCAACAACGCCAAGCCCATCCTCGACTGGGCCTGGGCCAACGGGCTCAAGGTCCACGGGCATTGCTTCGTCTGGCATTCCCAGACGCCGGAAGCCTTCTTCCACGAAGGATACAGCACGACGAAACCGCTCGTGAGCCGCGAGGTCATGCTGGCCCGCCTGGAGAACTTCATGTCCCAGACGTTTGCCTACCTGGAGGAGAACTATCCCGGCATGGTGGTCTCCTATGATGTGGCCAACGAAGTCATCGACGACGGCAACGGCAAGCTGCGCAAGTCCAACTGGCTGACGGTCGTGGGCGATGACTATGTGGCCCGCGCCTTCGAGATCGCCCGCAAGGTGGCGCCGGAGAACGTCAAGCTCTACTACAACGATTACGGCACCGCCGGCACCTTCAAGCTGGCCGGCATCCGCAAGCTGCTGGTCTCCCTGCAGGAGGAGGGCAACATCGATGGCTACGGCTTCCAGATGCACCACTCTGTTGGGAATCCGTCGATGTTCAACCTGCAGCACGCGGTGGAGGTCGTGGCGGCCACGGGCCTGCGGATGCGGGTCAGCGAGCTGGACGTGGGCATTCCCTCCGCCACCGACGCCTATTATCGCCAGCAGGCGAACTACTACAAGGGTGTCATGGACATCATCCTGGCGCATGCCGATCAGTTCGACGCAGTCCAGGTCTGGGGCATCACGGACAACTTCAGCTGGCGCTCCGCCAACTCCCCGCTGCTCTTCGACGCCCAGGTCCAGCCCAAGTTTGCGTTCTGGGCGCTGACGGACCCGTCCCGGATCCCGAAGGAAGAGTAATCCCTGCATAAAACAGAGAAGCACGCCGGCGACGGTGTGCTTTTCTCATGCAATAAAACGGACAAAAGAAAACCTCCCCGAAGGGAGGATTGAGCACGTGGTTTGCTCAGGCCGGGAAGATCAGCATCAGCAGGGCGGCCAGCACGAAGACGCCGGCGGAGACCTTGGTGGCCAGCGCCAGCTTGGTCTCAACGGTGGCAGCCTGCTTCTTGTTCATGTTGGCGGTGACTTCACCGGCGATGGCGCCCAGGCCCTTGGCATTGCTGCTCTGCAGCAGCACCGTCACGATGAGCACCAGGGAAGAAAGAATGATCACAACCGTGAGGAATGTTGCCATCGGAAAATACCCCCTTTTAGTTACCGGATCATATTAACACAGGAAGGCGAAAAAGGCAAGGGTTTTGGCGAAAAAAGCCCTGAAAAACCGGCCTGTCGGAAGCGGCAGGCCGGGCAAAGGTGCTTGAAGGAGCGTCAGATGTCGCTGAGCTCGTCCTGCTCCACCAGCTTGATGCCGCTGGCGATCAGGGAAGCCGCGGCCCGTGCAACGTCCGCAACCCGGAAGACCATGTAGGCCTTGCCATGCTTGGCGCCCAGGAAGGCGTACATGTACTCCACGTTGATGTCGTCGGCGGAGAGGAGGGAGAGCACCTGGTTCAGCCCGCCGGGGACGTCCGGCACGGACACGGCCAGCACCGGCGTCAGCGAGCACACGAAGCCCGCTTCCTTGAGCACCGTGGCGGTGGCCAGCACGTCGTCCACGATGAGACGGGCAATGCCGAAGTCGCTGGACTCGGCCAGAGAGAAGGCGCGCATGTCGATGCCGTGATCGGCCAGCACCCTGGTCATGGAGAAGAGGTAGCCGGGCTTGTTCTCCAGAAAGACGGAAATCTGCTTGACGTTCATCGGTTTCGCTCCTTTCCTCAGATCTTGCGCTTGTCGATGACCCGCACGGCCTTGCCCTCGCTGCGGGCGATGGACTTGGGGGCCACCAGGGAGACCTTGGCCGACAGGCCGAGCATGGAGCGCATGCCCTCCACCAGCTTCTTCTGCCGCGCGTTGATCTCGCCCAGGTTGTCGGTGAACATCTCGGGGGTCATCTCCACCTGCACGTCCAGGGTGTCGGCGTTGTTGACCCGGTCCACGATGATCTGGTAGTTGGCGGGATAGCCCTGGTTCAGCAGGACGGTCTCAATCTGGGAGGGGAAGACGTTGACGCCGCGGATGATCAGCATGTCGTCGGTGCGGCCGCGCGGCTTGCACATCTTGACGTGCGTGCGGCCGCAGGAGCACTTCTCATGGGACAGAACGCAGACGTCGCGGGTGCGGTAGCGCAGCAGAGGGAAGGCCTCCTTGTCCAGGGCGGTGAACACGAGCTCGCCCTGCTGGCCGTCCGGCAGCACCTCGCCGGTGTCCGGGTCGATGATCTCTGCCAGGAAGTGGTCCTCGTTGATGTGCATGCCGTTCTGGGCGGAGCACTCGAAGGCCACACCGGGGCCGGAGGTTTCCGTCAGGCCGTAGATGTCGTAGGCCTTGATGCCCAGGG
>CAMKAE010000010.1 GCA_946410395.1 uncultured Clostridia bacterium | reverse complement strand
TCATCCGTTCCCGTTCATCAGGTCGTGCATGATCTCCTCCGGGGAGAGCGGCGTCCAGTGGCCTTCCAGGCATATGGTTGGGTGTGCGCTCCGCACCGTTTCCGCCAGCTTGCCGGCAAGATCCGGATCCATGATCCGGTCGGGGAAGCTGGCGCCGGTGCTGTCTCCCAGGAACAGCACGCCCTCTCCCGGCACGTCGATCAGGGTCGTGTCATCGGTGTGCGGCGCCTCGGCACGGAAGACCCGGACAGGGCAGTTCCCGGGGTCGAGGCTCATTTCGCCCGCAAAGGTCATGTCGGCCAGGGTGACGATCACCGGCTTGCCGTCCGCGTACTCCCGCCGGATCCGCTCATCCAGCCCGAAAAAGAAGCCCGTCCCCTCCGCAGCCAGCCTGTCCCGAAAAGCCGCCAGATGCCGGTTGGTCATCTCGCCAGCCAGGCACAGGCCGTGCACCGCGTGCATGGCCAGCGTGTGATCCCAGTGCCAGTGGGTCAGCACCGTCAGCGCGGGCAGGGGCAGTCCTGCCGCTTCCAGCTCCCGGTAAAACCCGCGCAGGTGATCCGCCGAATGTCCGGCATCCACCGCCAGGCTCCAGCGGTCTCCCCGGACATAGCCGAGGTTCGGGCGATCCCGCGCCTCCTCATAAGGGTAAACCCAGATCCTTTCTGTCAGGCGGTTCAGCATGGTCTTCTCCTTTCGGCACAGGGGCTGATGGCTCGCGAGTCAGCGGACACCCAACTGTCACGGCCTGCATGCCGATCCTTGGCATCACGGATCCCTGTTCCGGGCGTTCGCCCCAAGCCTTTCGGTTTTATTTCTGCGCCTGTCCGGAAAATCCTGCCCTGTGCAGCCTCCTCCAGCCAAGGCGCCTGCGGTGACGGCAAGCCGTTCAGGCATAATTCTCTATTTCGCAACATTTGAAAATGAATCTCATTTTCATATTGACAGATCCTTCCTCTGGCTTATACTCCCTGCTGGTTCCGTTTTGCTTGAGGAGGCGGTTTTGTGGCGGCAAAGACGGGGTATCGGACCCAGGCTCAGGAGGAATTGCTGGCCTATCTGAAGGCTTCCCCGGGAACGCATCACACCGCGGGCGGCGGCCCGCGAGCGGAAGAGCGGCGGTGGCCTGTCCCCGCCGTTTTCTCTTGTCATATTTGAAAAAACTTCTGTTTCGTGAACCATTTGCCGTTCTCATTCGTATAAAGGTGTGAGAGCTGAAAAAAGGCTCAGGCAAAAACGCGAGAGCGAGAGGAGGACAATCATGAAAAAACTTGCAGCAATCCTGCTGATGATCCTGGTGGCCGTGTTCGGCGTGGCGATGGCGGAGGGCGCGCAGGCCGGGGAGGCCGCCGGGATCCGGATCGAAGCGAACATCACGGACGGCGGGTATGTGATCCGCGTCATCGACGCGGCGAACATGCCGGGCGAATGGCGCGCGGACGACATGGCCCAGGATCCCAGCGTGGTGACCCTGACCGGTGCGAAGATGAACGGCGCAGACTTTGAAGTCCGCTACGACGCCGCCGGCGACGGCGAGGCCACCGTCAGCCTCCGGCACTTCACCGGCATCGCCTGCGACCGGGTGATGACCTTCGACCTGAAGGCAGAGGGCGGCGCGATCGTCGAAACGACCGGCGGCTCCGAGGCCGCATCGCCCGACGCGGCGGATCTGGCCGGCGCGCTCAGCGGTTCGTGGCTGGAGCAGGAGACCCAGTTCACCGCGCTGACCATCGGCGCGCCCGACGAGCAGGGCTTCCGGGCGACCGTCACCTCCCCCTTGACGCATGGAGCCTATGTGTTCACGATGACCCTGTCCTACGACTGCGAGCTGGACGCCCTGGTCTATGCCGACGGCGCGGTTTATGACCTGATCCCCGACAGCGACCCGGACAACCTGGCCGGCATGACGCCGCGGGCCGAGGGCATCAACGGCAGCTTCGCCCTGGTTCCCGCCGGGGACGGCGAGACGATCCTGCTGCAGTGGACGCCCGGCCTGGAAGGGCTGGAGGAGGCCGTGTTCTGCAAGGCGGAAGGCGAGGCCTTCCCGCTGGCCGGCCAGTCCTTTGAGTTCACCAGCGGCGTCGGCGGCTGGTACACCGTGATCACCTTTGCGCAGGATGGCTCCTTCGCGGGGGAATATCACGACAGCGAGATGGGTGAAGCCGAGGAGGCCTATCCCGAGGGCACCGTGTACGGCTGCCTGTTCCACGGCCAGATGAGTCAGCCTGAGCAGGTGGACAGCCTGACCTGGCGCATGACCGTGACCGGCCTGACCCCGGATGAGGGCCAGATCCCGGAGTTCATCGAGGACGGCATCCGCTATGTGACCACGGAGCCCTACGGCATCGCCGACGGCGACGCGCTGACCCTGTACCTGCCGGGCACGCCGGTGAAGGGATTCTCTGAGGAGTTCCTCTTCTGGTCTCACGTGACGGAAACAGATCCGCACGCCGAGGTCCTGCCCTGGGCCGTCCTCTGGAACGCAGCCGCCGAAACCGGCTTTGTCTGCCTGGAAGAGACCGCGGAATAAACCTTGTAAGCAAAAAAGGGAGTGCCCCGTCGGCATTTCCTTTTTTGCTGCCTGAAACCCTGTCAGATGTCATAAATCCCGCCCTCCAGCGCGCTGCGGGCCGCCAGGATGTACTTGCTGGTGTCCAGGGGATCCACGCCGCGCCGGGGCGCGGTGGCGCCCAGCTCCTGCGGGCATTCGCGGTAGCCGTGCAGGCGCACGCTCATGCCGCCGCGGCCGCCCATCGTCTGGGCTAGGCGCGTGGGGTAGTCCAGGCTGGACGCCACGGGCACGAGCGCCGTCATCGAAGCAAAGTCCGCCTCGGTCTCCACCCGGACCACCTCGCCCCGCATGGCGTTGACATCGCTCATGATCCGGCCGGTGCTCTCCGGCGGCACCCGAAGTCGCAGCTCCAGGACCGGCTCCAGCAGCACGCTGCCGGCATTGACCAGGCCGTCCTGGATCGCCCAGGGCGTCGCCACGATGAAGTCCAGCGGATGGGTGTGGAACTGATGGTCGCTGCCGCCGACCAGCGTGATGTCCAGGTCCGTCACCTGCCAGCCCAGGCGGCCCTGGGCAAGGGCCAGGGGCAGGGCCTGCTCCACCTGGTGCTGATAGCGCGCCTGAATCTCCCGCACCGGCACCTCCGAGTGGAACGTCACGCCGCTGCCCCGCGCGCCGGGGCGCAGGATAAAGCGCAGGATGGCCCAGCAGGGCTTGGGCATCGTATAGGCGCAGAAGCCCACCGCTTCCCGGGCGATGGTCTCCCGGTAGATCACCGTGGGGCTCCCGAAGCGGGCCCCCAGCCCGAAGCGGCTGCGCAGCGTTTCCTGCAGGATCTCCAGCTGCACGGAGCCCATGGCATCCAGGTTCAGCTCCCCGGTGACGCGGACAAAGCGGACCTGCAGCAGCGGATCCTCGTCCGCAAGCGCTTCACAGGCGGCGGTCAGGGCCGTCAGCTGTGCGGGGTCCTCCGGCTCCACCCGGACCGCGGTCAGCGGAGAGCGCAGGCTGCCGGGCCGCACCTTGCGCGGCAGTCCCGCTGCGTCGCCGATGACCTGCCCCACCTTCATGGGCCCCACGCCGTAGAGCACGCCGATCTCCCCGGCGGACAGACAGCCCGCGTCGGCGCCGTCCACCTGCCGGATCTGGGTGAGCTTCACCTGAACGGCGGCGGGTTCCCCCGTCAAGGGATCCATCCGTCCGGGGACCGTCAGGGCGTCGCGATTCTCCAGCCTGCCGCCGAAGAGCCGCACCCACAGCCCCCGCCCCAGCAGGCGGTCATGGGCCACGGCGAAGGCCACGCCGCTGAGGGTCTCCCCCGTCGTCTCCGGCGGCGGCAGAAAGCGCAGGATGCCGTCCAGCACCGCCTCGATGCCCTCGCCCCGCAGGGCGGATCCGGTGAGCACCGGGAAAACCCGCCCAGCCCGCGCCATGCGCGCCAGGGCTTCCGCCCGCTCGGCCTCCGGGATCGTCTCCCCCGCCAGATACCGCTCCATCAGACCGTCGTCCGCGTCGCACATCGCCTCCAGCACGGCGTCCGAATCTGACAGCGGCGCCGCCCCGGCGGTAAGCCTGCGCCGGATCTGAGCGGTGACCCGCGCCGCGTCGGCGCCCTCCCGGTCCATCTTGTTGACAAAGAAGAACACCGGCAGCCCCTGCGCCCGCAGCGCCTCGAAGAGCAGCTCCGTCTGGGGCTGCACGCCCTCCACCCCGCAGACCACGATCACCGCGCCGTCCAGTGCCCACAGGGAGCGCTCGATCTCCGCGGAAAAATCCGTGTGCCCGGGAGTGTCGATCAGGTTGACAGCCTCGCCGCGCCAGTTCAGTCGGACGCAGCTGGCCCGCACCGAGATGCCACGCCGCTGCTCCACCGGCAGATTGTCCGTGTGCGCCGTGCCCCGGTCCACGCTGCCGGCTGTGCGGATCGCCCCGGCCTTGAGCAGCAGCTGCTCCGACAGGGTGGTTTTTCCCGCGTCCACGTGGGCAAAAATGCCGATGTTGCGCATGCTTCCTCCGTTCAAATGCGAGCGTCGTGTCGTCAAATGGCTGCTTTCAAAACGCCTGCAGGCTTCCCCGCCTGCAGGCTCTTTCGGTGTCCGTCAGTAGACAGCGCAGCCGCAGCGGCCGGCCTCTTTGACCCGGTACAGGGCTGTGTCGGCATCCTTGAGCAGATCGCCCTGGGGGTTCTCCCGGTCGCAGAAGGCCACGCCAACGCTCAGGGAGACCGCCGGAACATCGCCCTTTCCCTGGAGCAGCGTGCGGTTGGCCGCGCTGATCTTCTCCAGCACCAGGTCGCGCATCGTGCTGTTGGCCCGGGTCATAATCACCACAAACTCATCGCCGCCGATGCGGTAGATCTGGTCCACGGAGCGGAAGCTGTGCTGCAGCACCTCCGCGACCCGTCTGAGGACCTTGTCCCCCACGTCGTGACCGTAGGTGTCGTTGATTCCCTTGAAGTCGTCCACGTCCACGATCAGCAGCGCCGCGTGATCCAGGTCCGTGTCCCGGTAGAGCAGCTCATAGGCGTTGCGGTTGAACAGGCCCGTCAGGCCGTCGTGCATGGCCTCGTAGGTCAGGCGCTCCGTGGTCTTCTGATTCTCCTCAAAGATCTCGTTGTAGGTGCGGGTGACGAAGCGCAGCTCCTCCGCCCCGGCGGGGGGCACGGTCTTCTTGGCCTTCATCAGCTTCACCATGTGGGTCAGGGGCTTGCGCACCATGGCGGAGATGAACACCACCATGATCAGCACCACCGCCAGCATGGCCACGGTGAGGATCGTCTGCACCAGCAGCAGGGTCCGCATCTTCCGGCCCGCCTCGTCCAGGGCGCTCTGCGCCTGCGCCGCGAGCAGTTCCTGGGAGCGGGCGGTGCTCTGCTGGATCTCGGCCTTGACGCTCATGTAGCGCTCGCCGAAAACCAGGTCCCGGGCTTTCTCGCGCTTCTGCCCGTCCGGAAGCGCCTGCAGCGCCTCATCATAGGCCGCCAGGTCCCGGAGCACCTCCGGGATGTCCGGATCGTGGGCCGCCTCCAGCATCAGGCGCATCGCCAGGTACTCGTCCTCCACCAGATCGTCGGAACAAGCCAGCGCGTGGACCATGCTGGTGTACGCCTCGTTGTCCTTGTCCCCGAGCAGCTGCTCCAGCCGCTCCACCGCCCTGTCCCGGCGCCGGGTCTCCCGCACCTCGGTGAGGAAAGCCTCCATGTACTGCCTATCCCCGGTGGCCACATAGCAGCGGACCCGGTCCGTCAGGAAATCGGAGGTGTTGACCAGCTCGTTGGTCACATTCTCCGCCTCAAAGTTCCGGTCGTTAGCCCGCTGAATGTCCACATAGCCGTAGTTCACCTGCCGGTCCGCGAGGAACAGCGCCACCGCCACGACAAAGGCCACCACCGTGAAAGCGACGGAGGCTGTCCGCAGGGGGATGCCCCGCCTGGCGGCCGTCGCGGCGGCAGGCTCGTCGATCTGCGAGATGGTGCTGAGTTTTTCGGGTTCCTGCATGGTCATGGCAGTCCCTCCGTCCGGCCGGAATCAGCCGGTCAAATCAAATCCGCTTGGCCAGGGTCTCCGGGTTGGCAGCATAGAGCAGGGCCATCTCCCGGGTGACGCGGCGCTCCCGCACCAGCCGGGCCAGCTCCGCGTCCATGGACAGCATCGTCTTGTCGCTGCCGCCGTAGATCACATTGTCGATCTGGTGGGTGCGGCCGTCGCGGATCATGTTCTGGATCGCGGGATTCACCGTCATCACCTCGAACACCGCCACCCGGCCGCCGTCCACCGTCGGCACCAGGCGCTGGGAGACCACAGCCTTGAGCACCATGGAGAGCTGCACCCGGATCTGGGCCTGCTGCTCCGCCGGGAAGGTGTCGATCATGCGGTCGACAGTCTTGGCCGCGCCGATGGTGTGCAGGGAGGACAGCAGCAGATGGCCCGTCTCCGCGGCGGTGATCGCCGTGCGCACGGTGTCCAGGTCCCGCATTTCGCCGAGCATCACCACGTCCGGCGCCTGCCGCAGCGCTGCCCGCAGCGCGCGGGAGAAGGTCGCGGCGTCGTTGGGCACCTCGCGCTGGCTCACCAGGGCCTTCTTGTGCCGGTGCAGATACTCGATGGGATCCTCGATGGTCACGATGTGCGCGCTGCGCGTGCTGTTGATCCGGTCCACCACGCAGGCCAGGGTCGTACTCTTGCCGCTGCCGGCCGGGCCGGTGACCAGCACCATGCCGCTGCGCAGGTTGGCCATGTCAAGCACCATCGGCGGGATGCCCATGGCCGCGGGATCCGGCAGCTCAAAGTTCACGATCCGGCAGATGGCCGCCAGCGTGCCGCGCTGTTTGTACGCGTTGCAGCGGAAGCGGCTCACGTCCAGGATCGCAAAGGAGAAGTCGTCGTCCCCCTCCCGCTCCAGGATGCCGAATTCCCGGTGCGCCAGCTCGTACATCTTGCGCACCAGCTCCTCGGTCCCCGCCGGAGAGAGCCGGCCCTCGGACAGGGGCAGCATGTCGCTGTTGACCTTGACTGTCACGCCGGCGCCGGGTACGATAAAGATGTCCGAGCCGTGCATGGCCACGGCCTTTCTCAGCAGTTCCACAAGATCCATCACGGTGCCTCCTCGTCATCCTCCAGCAGTTCGGGCACGCCGGCAAAGTCGCTGCGCCGCTCCGCGTCCAGGGGATGTATCACCACGGTGCAAAGGTAGCGGTAGGTGCCGTCGGTCTCCACCCAGACCAGGTTTTCGCCTTCCAGGCGGACCCCCGCAGCAGCGGGCTCCTCCGCCATGGCGGCGCTCACCCGTGCCATGTAGGCGTCCCGGCCCGCGACACCTTCCGCGCAGCGCGCCAGCATGGCGTCCAGCGCCTGCTGTCTGTACAGGATCGCGTCCGCCAGCGCGTTCTTGGCCGCGAACTCCTTCTCCTCCGCCGTGTCCTCCGCGATGTTGGTGGACAGGCGCTGGGCAGTCCAGGCCGTGCCGCCGTCCACGCGCAGGGCACAGTGCAGGGTCCGGGTGCCGTCGGTCTCGTCCCAGACCAGGCTGTCATCGTCCCATGTCACGCCCGCCAGGCGTGCGTCCGTTCCGAGGGCAGCGTCCACGGCCTCCTCGCCGCCCGAGGCCAGCAGGGCCGCAACGGCCGCCCGCTTCTCCTCAGCCTGCTCCCGCAGCCGGTACACCGTCTCCGCCGCCTCTGCGCTCCTGCGCGAGAGCTGAAGGTCGTTCTTCGCCGTCATCAGGGAGAGCATGGCCAGCACGGACAGGCTCAGCACCACAAAGATCAGGATCAGGGACGGGGCGCCGGGCCCTAGGGTGATGCTGCTCTTCTTTTTCATGGGCTCACCTCCCGGAGGCGGGAGCAGGGCAGCGTCAGCAGGGTTTCACCCGCGCTGTCCGTCACCGTCAGCTCCTGGCGCGTGAAGCCGTCCTGCGCCGCGGTCAGCGTCACCGTCGTGATGTATCCGGGTCCCTCACAGCGCCAGAGCGCCCCGTCCGGCGTGAAGCCCATGTCGGCCAGGGCTTTCTCGGGGTTTTCCGCCGTGTAGAGCCGGTCCGCCATGCTCTGGGCCTCCGCCGTCACCTCGGCCGTGAGCCGGGCGCGGCTGCCCATGGTCCGCGCCTTGGCAAAGACCTGCATCAGCACCGTCGCGGCCAGCATGAAAAACAGGACCACGATCAGCAGTTCCACCAGCAGCGCGTTGCTGCGGCTGCGCGTTTTCATCGATTCATCCCCTCACGGTTCCTCCGCGTGCAGGGCGCAGCTCAGCGTGTGCCAGGCGCCGCCCTCCTGCAGCCGGATCGTCAGCAGGTTTCCCGTCCGCTCGGCCTGCATGGCCTCCGCCGCGCACACCGGCTGCATGCGGGCGCCGTCACAGATCCCTTCTTCCGGCGCCGTCTGCGTATCGTCTTCGGCGAAGGAGACCTCCGCGTCGTCAAAGAACGCGTCCCCGTCGTCGGAGAAGACGTCCTCCTCACCTGTCCATTCCTCTTCGTCCAGGGGCTCGCTGCACTCGTACAGCATGCCCTCATAGACGAAAAGCCGCGTGACGGCTTCCACGTCCTCCAGCACGATGGCATCCAGGTCCACCGGCTCCGTGTGGACGTCCCCGGTCTCCTCTTCCTGGCGCAGGATGCCCGTCAGCCGCTCCGTCCGGATGCCGCCGGTCTCGTCGTGGCCGCGGACCATGGTGCGCAGGTAGGACGGGCCGATCCGGAGCTCGTTGTGCGCCGCCGCGGCGTCCACGGTCCGGTTGTAAGCTCCGGCGCCCAGCAGCACCATCACCACCGCCGAGAGCGCAAACACCCCCAGCAGCAGAAAGACAAAGGCGCCGGAAATGGTATGAGAACCGACCTTTGGTCTGCTCATGCCCCGCTCACCCCCGCCTCACGCACCACGATGTCCGGCATCACGTTCTCGCTCCAGGCCTCGTAAAAGACCACGTAGCGGTTTTCGTCATAGGCCAGGCGATAGTTGGTCCGCAGATACTGCAGGTCGGCGGGGTAAGCCCCCTCCACGGCGTAGCAGGTCAGAGCGGCTTCCCGCACGGCCCGCTCCACCAGTTCCGTCTCCCGGCTTTCCCGGGAGGCGTCGATCCGCAGCACCAGCAGCACCGCGGCGACCAGCACCGCGGCAATCACCGCCAGCTTGATCCAATCCCGTCTGCTCATGGCTGCCCTCCGTCACAGGCTGGAGAGGATCCCCGCCATGGGCAGCAGGACCGTCAGCAGCACCGCGCCGATGACGACGGCCAGCAGGGCCACCAGGGTCGGCTCGATGATCGAGACCATGCGGGTGATGTCGTCCTCCACCTGTTCCTCATACAGTTCGCCCAGCTTGCCAAGCACTTGGTCCTCACGGCCCGTGGCGGAGCCCATCTTGATCATCCGGCCGTGCAGCTCGTCGAACAGGCCGGTCTCGTTGACCGCGTCGGCAAACGTGCCGCCGTTCTCCAGGTGCTGCCGGATGCCGCGCACCTTCTCCGCTGCGGCCGCATCGCCGATGACGTTGGCGGTCATGTCCAGCGCCTCCCCGGTCTGGAAGCCGCCGGAGAGCATCATGGACAGCACACTGGCCACCCGGGAGGCCGTCAGCTTGCGGCTCAGCCGCCGCAGCGGCGGCACCAGGCGCTGTCCCAGGGCGATCACCCGGTCCCGCTTCTTTGTGCGCAGCAGCACCAGGGCCGCGATCACGCCCAGGATCAGCACGCCCACCACGGCCATCACGATCCAGCCGATCACCGTGCCCACCCGCATCAGCGCATTGTCCGCGACGCCCATGCTGTCCAGCGTCCGCCGGAAGACCGGCAGCACGAACAGCAGCAGGATCAGCACGATCACCACCAGCATGGCGCCCAGCACCAGCGGATAGGTCACCGCGCCGGTCACGGAGGAGCGGATCCGGTCCTCCCGGGCATAATAGCTCTCCAGGCCCCGCATGACCTTCTCCAGCTGGCCAGAGCGCTCGCCGATGCCCACCATCTCCACGAGGTATTCGGGCCAGCGGCCGTCCGCCTTGAGAGCGTCGTGCAGGGAGCCGGTCTCGGTGACCCCGCGGCTGGCGGCCCGGTACATGTCCGCGTTGCCGGAGGCCGCGTCGGCCCCCGCAAGCGTCTCCATGCCGTCGTAGAGGGGCAGGCCGGCCTCCAGGATCAGCGCCACCTGTCCGCAGAAGGTGCTCAGCTCCGCCGCGGACATGCCCTTATGCGCCTTTTTCGTCTTTCCGGTCTCCGCCGGGACGCTTGTGTTTTCGAGATCGCTCATGATGTCTTTCCCCCGCTCTGTGTGATGATGCGCCACAGTTCGTCTAATAAAACCGCTCCACGGTGTAGCTCTTGACATTGGAGATGCCGTTCACCGCCGCGGTGGGATCATAGAGGCGCTCCTGGCCGTCGATGGTCACCACCACCCAGGCGTGATAGTTCTTGTCCGCCATGCCGATCATCAGGCGGGCCGGCACGCCCTGCGTCCGCAGCATACAGCAGGTGATGGCCGACAGGTCCTGGCAGATGCCCATGCGCTTTGACCACGCGCCGTCGATGTCCGGGAGCATCCCGGATTTGATGTTGATCGCCTTGATGTAGTCATAGGTGAAGCTGCGCTTCATGTAAGCGCGGACGGCGTCGTAGGCTTCTTTCTTCTCCATGCCGGCGCACAGCTCGTCCGCCTGGAGTACCGCGGCCGTCTCCGGGGTGTAGTTCACATACTGATTCGGATAGTAGAAGCAGACCTCCGGGTCCGCGAACTTCACGTTGACCGAAACGCTGCCGGCCGCGGAGTAATTCTTGCCCTTGACGTTTTCGTAGAGGGTGATCTCATATTTGCCGCTGCCAAGCTGGAGGGGAAAGACCTCGTAGCGGGCATCGCCGTTGAGATCATAGGTCAGGGTGTCGTTCCCCTTCTTGATCCGCAGCTTCATGCGCTTGGTGGAGCTGCGCTGCAGAGAAGCCTGGATGTAGCCCTCCTGGGCGTTGGTGACGTCCACCTGCAGCTTACCGCTCTTCTTGACATTGCTGCCCTTTACGCCGGGCTCCGCGGGCCACCGGGCGCCCTCCGCGCCTGCCAGCAGCACCAAAACAGCAGCCAGCAGCAGGCCCAGCGCAGCCACCGTCACCCAGCGTTTTCTCATCGCCTTCACGCTCCGCCTCATCCCCGGATCAGCGCCTGCAGCCGGTCCATCTCCTCCCGGACCTTCTCGGCCATTTCGGGGTAATCGGTCCGCTCCTCCCGGCGGCGCAGCGGCTCCAGGATGTCCGTCACCGCATCCAGCGCCGGCTTCAGCGCCAGGTTGGCCAGGGAGCCCTTCAGGGCATGGGCCGCCTCAAAGGCTGCCTTCAGGTCCCCGTCGGCCACGGCCTGCGTCAGCGCGTCCGCGTGGGTGTCTCCGGCCATCATCCCCACCATTTTCAGGTAAAAGCCCTCGTTGTTCAGGCAGCGGGCCAGGCCTTCCGCCGTGTCGGCTCCATAGGCGCGCAGCGCGTCCACACTCAGCATAAAGCAGCCTCCTCCATGTCCTTTTCAATGATCTGATCAAACGGCTCCGGCGGCAGGGGCCGGGAGAAATAGTAGCCCTGGACGATCTGCCCGCCGGCCTCCCTGATCAGCTGTACCTGCTGCTCCTCCTCCACACCCTCGAAGACCGTGGGCACGTTCAAGTGCCGCGCAATGTCCACCAGGGTGCCGATGAGCCAGGTGTCCTTTTTGTGCGCGCTCAGGGAGCGCATGAAGGCGCCGTCGATTTTCAGCGCGTCCACGGGCATGTGCAGGAGCATGTTCAGCGAGGAATACCCCGAGCCGAAGTCGTCCATCTCGATCCGGTAGCCCGCGGCCCGCAGGCTCGCGATGACGGCGATGGCCTGCTCGGTGTCCTCGGTGTAGGCGGACTCGGTGATCTCCAGGATCAGCGCCTCCACCGGCAGCTCGTTCTCCGCCCGGATGCCGTTGAGCCGCTCCAGCAGGCCCTCGTCGAACAGGTCGATCCGGGAAACGTTCACCGACACCGGGATCAGGCGGCCGTAACGCTCGCGCCACTGCGCAACCTGCCGCGCCGCGCTGCGCCACACATAGCTGTCCAGTTCCCGGATCATCCCGTTGTCCTCGAAGAGCGGGATAAACAGGCCGGGGCTCACCATGCCGAACTCCGGGTGCTGCCAGCGGACCAGCGCCTCCGCGCTGCGCAGCGCCGCCCGGCTGCCGGTGATGTCGTATTTCGGCTGATAATAGACCTTGAACTGGCCGGTCCGCAGCGCTTCCTGCGTCTCGTTGATCAGCCGCTGGGCATGAATGTCATGCTCGTACTGGCTGTCGTCATAATAAGCCAGAGAGTGCAGGTAGTCGCCGCGGATGCGGCTGCAGGCTGCCTTGGCCCGGTCGAAGCGCCCCTCCAGGTCCTTGGTCATGTCCGTGCGGGTGCAGACGCCCATGCGCACATGGACGTTCCCGCTGCCGGCCTCCGCCAGGCAGGCCGAGATGCGCTCGAGGATGGAGGCATGGGCCTCGGTGTGGGCCATGTAGACGTAGAAGGTGTCCGCCTGGCAGCGGCAACCGATGCCCACCTTCCCGGCCAGCTCCCGCCGGATGCCCTCGCCCATCACGGCCAGCAGCCGGTTCCCGGCGTCCCGGCCCCGCATCTCGTTGTAGAGGTGAAAGCGGTCCAGGTCCAGCACCAGCGCGTCCATCTGCACCCCCGGGTGCGCCTCCACCAGCGCGCCGGCGTACTCAAAGAAGAAATCCTTGCTGTACAGGCCCGTCAGGCTGTCGGTCTCCACGGTCTGGATGATCTGCCGGTCCTCCGCCAGCTCAATGGTGCGGGCGATGCGGGCCCGGACGATTTCCTCCTTGTACGGTTTGGTGATGAAGTCCGTCGCGCCGCTGCGCAGCGTCTCGGCCTCGGCCTCCCCCTCGGAGGTCAGCACGATCACCGGGATCTTCCGGAGCGCCTCGCTCTCCTTCATCCGCCGCAGGGTTTCAACGCCGTCCATCACCGGCATCATCAGGTCGAGCAGGACAAGCGAAACCGTCCGGCTTGCGCGCTCCAGCCAGGCCAGCGCCTCGCAGCCGTTCTCCGCATACGCGACGTCGTAGGATTCCCCGATCAGGTTGCCCAGGATCGCACGGCTGATGGGATCATCGTCCACGATCAGCAGCTGCCGCCGGCGATCAGCCATCCCGCTGAGACTGGTGTTCACTGCAAGCATCCTTTCGCTTTTCGTCAAAATCGAAGGAAAAGCCCTTCGCATCCGGTTTTCGATATTCACAAACTTTCCTGTATATCATATCGCATTTTCCCGCGGGAGACAAGGGCTTTTCGGGTTTTCCGCGGTTTTTCCTCCGCACGGAAAAGCCGGAGAGCGCATTGCCCTCCGGCTTGGGTTGCCCTGTTTGGGCTCAGTCGTCGAAGACGAGCCCGTCGTTCTCCTCCGCAGGCTCCGCGGCCGCCGGCTCCCCGAACCAGGCCGCCGGAATGGCGGTGGACCAAGAGACGTTGGACGCAATCTGATAGTCCTGCAGCCATGCGGTGTGGAAGTCAAAGTACACGTTGGAGTACAGCGGGATGGCCGGCAGCGCGTCCTCAAACTCCGCCTCGAAGCGCAGCCAGGCCTTGCAGTAGCTCAGCAGGTCGCCGGGCTCCGTGGCGCGCATGGCCACAGCCGCCTCGTAGAGCGCCTCGTCCGCCAGCCCCGCTGCGGCCCAGATGTGATTCCCCGCCTCGTCGGTGACGAAGCTGTTGGAGGGATCATAGAGCAGATCAAAGTTGGTGGCCATGAAGAACAGGTCATAGTCGCTCGCGGCCATGTGATAGTACTGGGGCAGCAGTTCCGCCATGGGCACCGCCTCCAGCGTCAGGGAGATGCCGCCCTCCGCCAGCATGTCCGGCAGCAGGGCTTCCAGCGCGGGAGCCGCCAGGCTGCCCGTCGGATAGGCCAGGCGCAGGGACAGGGTCTCGCCGTCCCGGACCCGCAGGCCCGTGGCTTCGTCCGGTGTCCAGCCGGCTTCCTCCAGCAGCGCCGCGGCGGCCTGCGGGTCTCTTTCGTAAGTGGGCAGGCTTTCCAGGGAGAGCTCCGCCCATTCCGCCAGCGCGGTCTCATAGGCCGACTGCGTGGCCGCGTCTTCCGTCTCCTGCGCCTGCACCGGCGGAGGCACCGTGCCGCTGAGCAGCCTGAACATCCACTGGCCCAGGCCGTAGAAGCCGTCCACGCGCTGGCCGTAGCCGCCAACCGTCTGCGCCGCGAAGGCGTCCCGGTCGATCAGCAGGGCGATCGCCTGCCGCACGCGCTTGTCCGCCACAGCCTCGTGGTCCGCGTTGAAGCTCAGCATGCTCAGCCCCGTGCGGGGATAGTTGACGAAGGTGAAGGCATCCGGGTGCTCGCTCGCCAGCTGCTGGCCCGCCTGGATCACTGCCATGTCGCTGACCTTGTTGAGCAGGCCGACCTCCCCGCGCTCCAGCGCCGGGATGAGTTCCTCCTGGCTCAGGCTGCGGAACACCAGGTGCTCGATTTTCGGGGCGAGCGCGCTGCAGGGGTTGCGGTCGAAGACCGCCACGCCGTCTGAATAGGAAGCCAGGGTGTAGGGGCCGCTGACCACCGTGGGATGCGTGCGGTAGCCGTTTGTCTCGTCGAGGATCGTCGCCGCCAGCAGTTCCGCCGTGAAGGCAGGCGCTTCGGCATCCGGATCCGCGTTGGTCAGGTACACGCCCTGGCCGTCGTCGGTCACCCGCACACCGGGCGCGATGACGGCGATGGGATAGGGCACGCAGTCCAGCAGGCCCAGCTCATAGAAGTAGGGCAGGTATTCGCCCCGGACCGTGAAGGCCAGCTGATCCTCCGCGATGACCCGCACGCCCGCGAGGGCCTGGGCCTCCCCGCTCAGATACTGTTCGCATCCCGCCAGATACAGCGGAGGCCGCACGTTGCCGCCGATGGCCGCCATCTCGGGCGCCATGGTCAGCAGGACGGAGAAGGCATAGTCCCAGGCCGTGATGGGCGAGCCGTCGGAGTAGCGCAGGCCGGGCCTGAGCACCAGGGTGTAGGTGCGGTCGCCGGTGGCCGCGTCCTGGGTCACCGCCAGGCTTTCCACTGTCTGCGGGTTTGCCGTGAACATGCCGTTGGCGCCGTCCCACTCCACCAGGTTGCAGCCGTGCAGCAGAATGCGGACATCCACGTCACTGCTGGCGTTGCCCCACAGGGCGGTGAAAAAGTTGCCGGTCATGGGTGTGGTGACCGCCACCGTCAGGGTGTCGGGCAGGGCCTCCGCCTCCTCCGCAAACGCGGAGAGGCAGCCGGTCAGCAGCATCAGCGCGGCGAGGGCCGCCATCCATTTCTTGGCCATGATCTCGTCCTTCTCTCTGCCGGGGAGGATCCGGAGATCCCCACCGTTTTTCGTCCGGAGCCGGACACTGGGGTTGGGATGAAGCCCCGGCATGCGGACCGGAGCCCGCATGCCGGGGAAACGTTGTCTGGGATTGGGTTACTCGATGGTCTCGCCCACGTTGATGTACGCGCCGCCGATGCCCAGAGGCGTTGCGGGCTCATCGATGACGATGGTGTTGTTGGCCGTGTAGAGCACGGTGAATTCCATGTCGTGGGCTTCCATGGTGCCCGTGATCCGCAGCCGGTTGGCCACATAGCCGTCAATGATCGGGGATGTGACGCGGAAGTCCGTACCGAAGGCCACCTGGCCGGTGTAGTCCGGGCGCGCCACGCCGCCGGCGGCATAGCGGTAGTGGATGGTGAGGGTGTAGATCCGGGCTGTGTAGTTGACGTCCGCCACGGTGTCCTGCGTCAGGGTGCCCTGCACGCGCGCGATGTCCGGCTCATAGCCCTCCATCGCGGGCGTCTCCACGTCGTACGCCTCGCCATAGGCGAAGGTGTAGCTCACGCTGTCGACCAGCTGCACGCCGTCAATCCAGTACCGGATGGTCAGGGTGTAGGTCTGACCGATGGCGGTGACGGCCGTGGCCTCGTCGCGAGGCACATTGTCCCCGACGGGGTCCGCCTCGGCTGTGGCCGTGTTCTCCAGGGTGTCCGCAGCCAGATCTTCCGTTGTCACCGTGTACTCGGAGGTGAAGGTCCGCTTCTCGCCGGGATGCAGGACGTCAATGGTTTCGCTCAGGCCCGTCCGGATGTCCGTCACCTTCACATTGAAGAGGTCCACATTGCTGTCGTTGGTGACCGTGGTCTCATAGGCGACGGTCTCGTCCAGGCCGAAGGGCGTGCCGTCGGCGTGCTCGTTGGTGACCGTCAGGGTCACGCTGAGCGCCGTTTCGGGCTCAACCAGGCTGCCGGTGAAGGCGGTGACCTCGCGGGTCTTTCCGTCGGGCTGGCGGATGTACGCCCTGTTCTCATAGCCGCCAGCCAGGATGTCGGCGGGCTCCACGGTGTGGGTCACGTTCACGCGCACCGTCGCGCCTGCGCTCAGCAGCGGGATCGTGGCCTGATGCGCCCCGTCCACGCTGTAGCCGGCGCCGGGCACCATGTCGGCGGTGGGATCCGTGATCACCAGGTCGGTCAGGTCCGCGTCGCTGATGTTCTTCACCTCGATGGTGAAGGGGATGCGCTCGCCCAGCCGGTAGGGTTCCTCGGGATCCGCCGCGTTCTTTGTGGCTTCGATCACGTCGTCACCGGTGACGGTCAGGTTTCCGAAGACCGTCGTGATGTCGTAGTTCTCTGCCTTGGTGCCGTCGTTGAGCATGTAGGTAAAGGTGTTGTCGCTGCTGCCGATCAGGGTCTGGGTGCCGGTGACGTCGTACGCCGCGCCTTCGTCCTGCGCGAAGCCGTCGCCGCTCACGCTCACGGTGCCCTCGGTCAGGGCGGTGCCGTCGTAGGGCTTGTCGGCGTCCGCGCTGGTCAGTGTCACGCTGCGCTTCGTCACGGTCAGGGTGCCCTTGTTCGTCACCACGTTCGTGAAGTTCGCGGTGCGGTCCTCGCCCGCGGCGTTCAGGATCTTCCAGCCGGCTTCCACGGTGTTGTCGCTTGCGCCGGCGTCGGTCTGGCTGCCGCTGGCAGTTGCCGTCACGGTGAAGCCTTCCGGCAGGCCCTCCGCCGTCACTTCGGCGTTGGTCAGGGCCGTGCCGTCATAGACCTTCTCGCCGTCAGCCGCGGTCAGGGTCACGGTCTGGGTGTTGGCCACCACCGTCAGGGTGCCCAGATCCTCGGTCAGGGTGTAGTTGGTTTCCTTGGCGGTGAGCCATTCGATGCTGTAGGTGTTCCCGGAGGTGCCCACCTCGGTCTGGCTGCCGGTGGCCGTCAGCTTGACGGTCTCGCCCTGCACCAGGCCGGTGACGGACGTCTCTTCCTCAGTCAGCGGCGTGCCGTCGTAGGCCTTGCTGCCCGAGCCGGTGGCCACGGTCAGCGGGATGGGCCGCACATACAGCTCGCCCGGGATCTTCTCCACATGGGTGAAGCTGTCGGTCACGTCATTGCCCTCGGTGTCGAAGATGCGGTAGCCGTCGTCCACGGTGTTGGTGCCGGTGCCGGCGTCCGTCTGGCTGCCGGAGGCGGTGGCCGTCCAGGTGAAGCCCTCGGGCAGGTACTTGGCCTCAACCGCGCTGTTGGTCAGCGGCTTGCCGTCGTAGTCCTTCGCAGCGCTGCCGGCGATCAGGATCACTTCCACGTCGCTGGCGACGACCGTCAGGGTGCCCAGCTCGTCCTCCGCAGGTGTGAGCGTGTAGTTGAACATGGGCGTCAGCCACACGATGTCGTCCTCGCTGTAGGTATTCACCGCGGTGCCCACATCGGTGATGCTACCGTTGGCGGTGACAAAGGCGATCTCGCCCTCCACCAGGCCCACCAGTTCAGCGTCCTCGCTGGTCAGCGGCGTGCCGTCATACTTCTTCGAGTCGGAGGAAGTCTTCACGTGCACGGGCTTCGGGTCGATGATCAGCAGGCCGTCCACGCGCTCAACGCTCTTGAAGCGGTCCGTCACATCGTTGCCCTCCGCGTCGCGGATGACGAAGCCGTCCTGAACCTTGTTGGCCGCTTCGCCGGCGAAGTACCAGTCCTCGCCGTCCTCGCAGGCCGCGGTGGCCTCCGCCGTGAAGCCCTCGGGCAGGCCGGAGGCCGTCACCGTCGGGTTGGCCAGGGGCAGGCCGTCATAGGTCTTGCGGGCGTTGCCTGCGGTCAGGGTGACGGTGGCCGTGTTGGCCGTCACCGTCAGGGTGCCCAGTTTCTCGGTCACGGTGTAGTTGTTTGCGTCAGCGCCGGACCAGACGATGCTGTAGGTGTTGTCGGAGGCGCCGATGTCGGTCTGGCTGCCGGTGGCCGTCAGGGTGACGGTCTCGCCCGTCACCAGCCCGTCGATTGTCGCCAGGGCGTTGGTCAGGGCTGTGCCGTCATACTCCTTCGCCGCGCTGCCGGTGGTGATCGTCACGGGCTTCGGGGTCACCTTCAGCGCGCCGTCCACGGTGGTCACGGCGGTGAAGTTCGCGGTTCTGTCCTTACCCGCGGCGTTGCGGATGGTCCAGCCCTCCGCCACCTTGTTGGCGCTCTCGCCCGCATCGGTCCGGCTGCCGGCGGCATGCGCGTCGGCGGTGAAGCCGGCGGGCAGACCGGAAGCCGTCACCCGGTCGAGGGTCAGGGCCGTACCGTCATACACCTTTTCGGCGCTGCCGGCGGTCAGGGTGACCGCGGTGCTGTTCGGGGTGATCGTCAGGGTGCCCAGCTCATCCGTCACGGTGTAGTTGTCCGCGCTGGCGCCGGACCAGACAATGCTGTAGGTGTTGTCGGAAGCGCCCACCTCGGTCTGGCTGCCGGTAGCCGTCAGGGTGACGGTCTCGCCACTCACCAGGCCGTTGATCGTCGTCTCCGCGCTGGTCAGCGCCGTGCCGTCGTAGGCCTTCTCGGCGCTGCCGGTCGCGATGGTCACGGGGATCCGGTTGACGGTCAGCTTGCCGTTCACCAGGGTCACGGTGAACTGCGCGGTGACGTCATGGCCGGCGGCGTCGAGCACCCGGGCGGTGCCGCCGATGCTGTTGACGCTCTCGCCCGCGTTGGTCCTGCGGGCAGTCGCGCTCAGGCCTTCCACGGTGTAGCTGTTGCCCTCCACCGTGAAGGTCAGGGTCTTGAAGCCGGAGACCGTGTGCTCGGTGCCGTCATAGTCGGCCTCGTCGCTGTTGGCCTCCACCGTGACGGCGTACTTTTCGGTGCGGTCCTTCACGGTCAGGGTGCCGGCCTGGATCTCAATGTCGTAGTTCCCGGCCTTGGTGTTCTCGTTCAGGGTGTAGGTGAAGGTGTTCGGGCTGCTGCCCACCAGCGTCTGGCTGCCGGTCACGTCGTAGGTCGCGCCCTCGCCTTCCGCGAAGCCGTCGCCCTCCACGGTGACCGTGTCGTTGGTCAGCGGTGCGCCGTCGTACTCCTTGGCATCATCCGCGCTGACCAGGGTCAGGATCCGCGGCGTGATGACCAGGGTGCCGGGCGTGACCTTGAAGGTCACCGCGGCGAAGTTCTCGTTGGTGTTGGCAAAGTCCGCGGCGCTGATGGTCATGCGGGAATTGCCCACGTCGGTCCCGGTCACCGTGGCGTTTCCGCTGAAGGTGAAGTCCGCCTCGGTGTAGAGCGAGTTGTCGATGCTCACGGTGTAGCCGGCGGCGCTGTGGGGCTGTCCGTCGTAGAGGACCGTCGCCTCGTTGCCGACGATGGTCACCGTCACGTCGATCGGGCTGATGGTCTGGTAGCCGTCCGTCACCTCGAAGGTCACGTTGGCGAAGTTCGCGTTGGTGTTCGTGAACTGCTCCGCCGTCAGGCCCATGTTCGTGGTGCCGGCGTCCGTGCGCTTTGCCTCGTCTGTGCCGCTGAAGGTGAAGTCCTTCGTCACGTCGTAGAGCGCGCTGCTCGCCGTGGCGGTGTAACCGCTCACGCTGTGCTCGGCGCCGTCGTAGTCCGAGGTATCGTTCGTGCCGACGATGGTCACCGTCACGTCGATCGGCTCGATGACCATCTGCTTGTCCACGATCACGAAACGCACCGTGAAGTTTTCGTTGGTGTTGGTGAAGTCCTCCGGCTTGAGGTTCATCTCGTAGGTGCCGGCGTCCTTGCCGCTCACGGTGTCGCTGCCGCTGAAGGTGAAGTCCGCCTCGGTGTACAGCTCGCTGTCAATGCTCACATCGTAGCCGCTGACCGTGTGGGTTTCGCCGTCATAGGGCGTTTCGCTGCCGTGCTCGGTGATGGTGACCGTCACCTGCGTGGGTTCGATGGCCTGGTAGCCGTCGTCGATGTTCACCTCGAGAATCTCGAAGTTGGCGTTGTCGGTGCCGAAGTCCGCTTCGCGCAGGTTCATGCTCGTCACGCCGACTTCCGTCCGCTCCGCCGTGGCATCGCCCGTGAAGACCAGGTCGGCCTCCACATCAAACAGGTCGTTGTCAGACTCGGCACGGAAGCCGGTCACGCTGTGCTCCTCGCCGTCGTAGAGGTCGTCGCCGGTGTTGCCCGTTACCGTCAGGCGCACAGGCGCCGGGGTAATGGTCTGATAGCCGTCGGTGACGCGGAACACCACTTCGGAGAAGTTTGCGTTGCTGTTGCTGAACTGCTCCGCCGTCAGGCCCATGTCCGTCCGGCCGACATTCGTCCGGGCAGCCTCAGCCGTGCCGGTGAACACCACGTCAGCCTCGCTGTAGAGCGGCGTGCTGAAGGTGATGTCATAGCCGGTCGCGCTGTGCTCGGCCGCGTCGTAGCGGTTCACGCTGAAGTGGCCCGTCACGGTGGCAACCGCCCGGATCGGCAGGATCTCCTGCGAGCCGTCGGTGACCTGGAAGGTCACATCCGCAAAGTTGGGATTCAGGTTGGTGAACTGTTCGGGGGTCAGGCCCATGGCCGTGAGGCCGGCGTCGGTGCGCGCCGCGGCCGCCTCGCCCTCAAAGGCGAAGTCCGCCTCGGTGTAAAGCGCGTTGCTGATGAGCGTGTCATAGCCGCTGACGCTGTGCTC
>CAMKAE010000009.1 GCA_946410395.1 uncultured Clostridia bacterium | reverse complement strand
TTCTCTTTGGCAATCCGTTCGTTTTCCTTCGCGACTGTCAGGCTGCGCCACAGAAGTCCGACGATCACCGCCAGGATCACGAAAAGCGCGCTTCCGGCCAGCACCGTGTTGCGCCTCCGGCGCCGCTGCTCCCGGTCGACCAGCCGGTCGAAGCGCACGCCGAGGCAGACGGAGAGGACCTTCAGCAGGGCGTTGTTCCTGCCGATTTCCCGGATGTTCGCACCCAGAAAGTGATGACCTTCGTCATTCCGGAGTTCCCCCGGATAGCACTCCGTCGCCGGATCGCCGCTCTCAGGCTCGCCGTCCACGATGAAGGGGATAATACAATCGGCACGGCCCAGGGACTTGAAGTACCGGATTTCGTCGTTGACCCAGGGGGAGGAAGCGCTGTAGGGCGAGCAGATCACGATCATGCAGCGGGAGGCTTCAAGCTCCCGGCGCAGGGAGGCCTGGAGCTCCACGCCGGCCAGGTCGGTCTGATCCCGGAAGATGCGGAGACTGGTTTTTGCGCACGCGCTGTCGGCCTGCAGGTCTTCGGGCAGGCGATAGCGCTCCAGGCGCTCCTGCACCCAGCGCCCCCAGCGCATGTCCTTGTGGCTGTAGCTGATGAAGGCGTCATACGGATAGGCGGTCATGGCGGCGCTCCTCCTTCTGCGCTGCGGCGGCGCGCAGGATGTCCGGGATCGCGAGGACATTGTCGCGGTCCATGGCTTTGTAGTCCGGTGTCAGGTCGGAGAGGGACGCCACCCTGGCGGAGAGGGCGTCCAGTTCCTCCCAGGGGATGAGACAGGCGTGCAGGCGCTGTGCGCTGTCCCGGGTGACGCGGATGCCGGAGCGGCCTTCTCGCGCAAGTTCTTCCATGCGAAGCTTGGCCCTGGCGGACAGGACGTCGTCCGGCATGCGGGCATAGCCCATCACGCGGTGAAACGCGCACCAGCGCAGGTGCTCCGTCATGGCGAGGTGCTCCAGGATTTCCGGAGCAGGCGGCCATGGACCGGCCAGCGCTTCCAGTGCGCTTTTTCCGGCTGCCCGGAGCAGGGCCGGTGCGAAGTCAGCGGCGGCCCGGCAGCTGAAGCGGCTGAAGGAGTCACAGCGCTGCCATTTTTCCTCGGGCGTGCCGGCCTCCCCGCTGTGATAGCGGCTGTTGACGGCCATGGCCATGGCATCCATGCGCCGGATGTCCGGGATGTCGCCGGCCCAGATGTTCCGGATGCGGCCATCGCCGCCCATCAGGCAATCCCGCGCGACCTGCACCAGTGCCGCGCGCAGCCCGTATTCGGACAGCCAGGCGCCGATGTCCGCCGCAAGTGCCGCGTTCTCCCGCTCGCTGCCGGTGCACAGCGCGATGTAATGCAGCGCCGGCCCGCGCTCCTTCAGGAAAGCGTAGAAGGCTTCCGAGTCCGCGTCGGCGTCGTGCAGACGGATGTCGTAGGCTGTCAGCAGAGGGTCGGCGTTGGGCCAGCCGCGCTGCGCGTTGTGCGTGAAAACATCCGCGCGGAAAGTGCTCCCCTCGAACTGCCCGTTGAGGATCAGCTGTGTGAGCATGGCGCGTCCCATGCGCCCGAAGCCCACGATGACAGCGCCGAAGTCCTCCGCCGCCCGTCCGGTTTCGTCAAAGCGAAGGGTGTCCCAGGGCGGGTTTTCCCGCACGGCGATCCGGGCGGTGAGGTCATAGGGATCAAAGTCCCAGACGCTTCCGAAACCGGCCTCCTGCAGCTTCCCGGCCTCCTGCCCGAGCCCTCTGGAGAGCAGCGTCAGCTGTTCCGGCCGCAAGCCGGCCCGGCGCGCGAGATCCAGAAAGCAACCGGCGTATGTCAGGTTGGATCGCGCATCCTCCTTCAGCACCGCCAGATCGACGTGGCGCCTGCCGGGCCGTATGCCGGCTTTCCGCAGCAGCCCGGGCCCCGGGCCGTTGGCGTCCGGGGAGACATCCGGCACGGCGCCCATGGCGCGGATTGCCTCGGCGTCCTTCCCGGAGACGGCCTCATCCGCGAAGAGCACCAGCCGGCCTTTTCCGGTCATGCCCTGCCCGTAGAGCAGGGACTGCGCGTTGACGCCGTAGATCACCAGCAGCGGGCGGTGACGCATGAGCCGCAGGCGGAGACGGGCCGTGAAGCGGTCGCCCAGGCGGAGCACGGCCGCGCTTGCCGCGCTGTAGCAGGCGAAGAAATGCACGGCCCAGAACAGCGCCTGAACCGCCGGATGCCGCAGAAGCGGCGCTTCGGAGATGGCGGCATAGTCGTTGATGCCGATGAACATCCGGGCCAGCGCAATCAGCGCGCGCAGCACGGTGCTCAGGCTGAAGCCGTAGCAGGCCGCATAGCCGTAGCCGTAGAGGAGAATGCCCAGCAGGGCGCCGACGGCCATGCCGGCGCGGGTGGTCAACTGTCGGAAACGGCTGTCGGAGGTGAGGTAGACCAGGACCGCGGCAAACAGGGCGCTCATCACCAGAATGGTGGGGAGAACGGCGGAAAGCATACTCATTCCTCCTGTGCCAGATGGCCGATCTGTTCCCATGCGCCGGCGTCCTTCTCCTGATCCGCGGCGCTCAGCGCGTCGAAGGGCACCATGCAGGGGTGCGTCCGGCGGCGGCTGTCGCGCTCGGGACCGGCGTGCCAGTTGTGCAGCGCGTGAAAGCGGCACCAGCGCTCGTGCTCATTGCGAAGGCACTGCTCCCGCTGCGGCGCGGTCAGGGCCTGATAGCGGGCCCAGGCGCGCCGGCAGACTTCGCGGTTCGCGGAACGGACATCTTCCTCCGGCAGCAGCAGGCGGAGCTTGGTAATCAGATGATCCGCCGCGGCGCGGTTGGAGGCCTGTGCGAAGGGGTCAAGCGCATCCCAGGCCGCGGCCTTCTGTCCGGTCCGGGTGCAGTAATCCGCGTGCAGGGCCCGGGCCAGCCGATCCTGAGTGCGGCGCATGACCAGATCCACGGTGAAGAGCGTCTGCGGACCGCCAAAGCGCACCTCACAGGGGGAGGGCACGGCGGTATAGGCGTGCAGGGCGCCGGATACGGGGAAGGCGTCCCGCAGGTCCGCGGCGATCCGGGCGTTCTCCAGGGGATCGTCCGCGCAGAGGATCAGCCGATCCGCCCATGCAAACAGGGCCGGATCCCGGTTCCAGGGGCCGTCGGTGAAGGTCAGGCTGTCACCGGACATGGTCCCCAGCGTGGCTAGCAGATCCGGGTGCAGGCGCAGGTAATCCGCCCAGTCCCCGACGGCCTGCAGATCCGTCCGGAAGAAGGGCTGACGGCAGCAGACCAGCAGCGCCTGCTCCAGCATGGCACGGGCCAGGGTGCCGTCGCCGATCAGCAGCACCCGGTGCTCGTCCGCCGAGAGGGGCTGCTCCTGCCAGTAGCGCACGGCGCAGAGCCGGGCGGGGTCGAAGAAGGAGACGCCTGTGAGCTGAGGCTTGTCCCGGCCCAGGCAGTGGCAGGCCGCACCCAGCTCCCGGAGCTCCTGGGCCAGCGCGGCGCTGCGCCACTCATCCGGCCCGGTGATGAAGACGGTGCGCCGTCCTGCCCGGCCGATGCGGCTCCGGAGAAGGGACGCCGCGTCCTGCGGTGTGTATGCAAAGTCTTCGCCGACCGGAGCCGGTGACGCACAGAAGACGACACAGGCGTCCGGCTCGCCGCGCCGGAGGTCCTCCGCCAGCGCGCGGGATGGAACGCTGTCCTCCGTGAACACATACCAGGGCTTGCGCCGGATTCGCCACAGGCGGAGGCCGGGCAGCAGCCGGCCCTGCCAGATCCCGATCAGCGCGCTGACGGCTGCCGCCAGCACGCCCACGCTCAGCACGATGAACGCATAGCCGATGACCTTTCCCGCCGCCGTGACCGGGACCAGATCGCCATAGCCCACGGAGGTGACGGTGACGGCGGAAAACCAGACGGCGTCCCAGAGCGTGCGGATGCCCGAACCCGCGTCCCGCTCCGCCAGCAGGAGCAGCAGAATCAGCAGCACATAGCCCAGCACACAGATGCACAGCAGCGCCAAGGGGCGTTTTTTCATAACGGCGTTCACTTCCTCAGCCCGATTATAGCGGATGGGGGCCGATTCTGTCAATATAAGGGAGAAGCCGCCCTGCCCATGTGGGGCGGAGCGGCGGAAAAGGCGACGGTGCCGGGGCAATCAGTGCTTCTTGCCGCGCACGGCCAGGTCGTCCTCCACGGCCTTTTTCCAGGAGCGGGGGAGAGGCGCGCTGGCCCGCACGCTGGCCACGGCGCCGGACATGGCCTCGTAGACCAGGGCCTGACCCTTGGCGTCGTTGCGGAAGTTGGCGGCCCGGTCCTCGGCGATGCCGTAGCGCGCGGCGGTGCTCACGGCGTCGATGTTGGCGCCCAGGAAAAGGAACTCCCAGCCGTACTTCTCCTTCTGGCGCTTCACCATGTCCCGGACCTGGTCCGCGGTGTAGCGGTGGCTGGCGTTTTCCATGCCGTCGGTGGTGATGACAAAGACGGTGTGCTCCGGCACGTCCTCCTCCCGGGCATACTTGTGGACGTTGCCGATGTGGTGAATGGCCGAGCCCAGCGCGTCGATCAGGGCGGTGCAGCCCCGGACGCGGTACTGCGCCCGGGTCATGGGCGCGATCTTCTCCAGAGGCACCCGGTCGTGGAGCACCTCCGACTCGTGGTCGAAGAGCACGGTGGAGACGAGGGCTTCGCCCTGCTCCTCGCGCTGCTGCGCGATCATGCTGTTGAAGCCGCCGATGGTGTCCGCCTCCAGCCCCGCCATGGAGCCGCTGCGGTCGAGAATAAAGACCATTTCCGTGAGATTCTTTTTCATTTTCATTTCCTCCTTCGCGTGATGCCGGTCTGCAGTTTCATCCTGCAGCTCAAGCATAGCACGGCGGAGGAGGGCCGTGGTCGCCTGCCGGGCGACAAATCAGAGCGCGGAGCCCAGCAGGCGCTGGTCGAAGGAGAACAGGGCCTCGTTGATCTCGTAAACGTCGTAGTTGCCGTGGAGAATGTAGTACTCCACGATCAGGTCAAACTTGCTGCTGTGGGAGAGGGAAAAGCCGGCCTTTTCCAGCATCTCCCGGACCTCCGGCATCGGCAGGCGCAGGGCCACGGCGAAGGCGAGCACCGTGGATTTCCCGGGGCGGTAGTCCGGCTGGTTCTTGATCTTGTTGAACAGCTTCCGGTCCACGTTGGCCAGCTTGTAGCACGCCGCGTCGGTCATGCCCCGCTCGTCGATCTTCCGCAGCAGCATGTCGCGGAAGCCCTCGTCCATCCTGCGCAGATAATCCTCCAGGGAGGTCTCTTTCCTCGCCGGATCCCGGGCGGCGGGCATCTCCGCGTCGACGGAACGCAGACGTCCGGTCGCTTTGGACGAGGCCTTCGGACGTGCGGGCGCGGCCTCTTCCGCCGCGCAGACCGGCGCTGCGCCGGCTGTGTCTTCCGGAATGCGGTTCGTGGCAGGACGGCGCAGGGCCTCCCTGTATGCCCATTCCGGCGTGATATAGCTGTCGTCGATAAAGCTGCGGATGCTATCAAAGCGTGCTTTGCCGATGTCGAAGGAAGCCCGGTCGAAGACCACCAGGTAAACCTGCATCTCCTCGTCGCGCAGGAAATCCCGGATGACGTCGGTGGCGACCCGAAGGGCTTCCGCCCGCGGATAGCCGTAAGCGCCGGCGGAGATCAGCGGGAAGGCGATGCTTTCGCAACCCTTCTCCCGGGCCAGCGCCAGGGCATTGCGGTAGCAAGAGGCCAGCAGGTCCCGCTCCCCGTTGGCGCCGCCCTGCCAGACCGGCCCCACCGTGTGAATGACCCACCGGCAGGGAAGGTCGAAACCAGGCGTGATCTTGGCCTCCCCGGTTTTGCAGCCGCCGAGCTTCCTGCACGCCTCCAGCAGCCGGGGGCCGGCGGCCCGGTGAATGGCCCCGTCCACCCCGCCGCCGCCCAGCAGACTCTCGTTGGCGGCGTTGACGATGGCGTCCGTGTCCATCCGGGTGATGTCGTTGCGCACGATCTGAAAAGGCATAGGCGTCCTTCTTTCCTGCTTTTGCTGCACGCATTATAGCACAGACGGGCGAGGATTTCCACCCATCCGGCGAAGGCGTTGACGCGTGTGCCGGAATGCGCTACAATAAAGACGATAAGGACGGGTCAGGGAGAAGAACGATGAAACCGGAAATCATCATCGGGCTGGCTGTGCTCGCTGTGCTGAATGTTATCTCGTTCAGCCTGATGGCCTATGACAAGCGGTGCGCAAAGGCGGGCAAGTGGCGTGTGCCGGAGAAGACGCTGTTCCTCGCCACGGCCTGCTTCGGCGGCCTGGGCGGCGTGCTTGGCATGACGCTGTGCCGCCACAAGACGAAGCACTGGTATTTCCGGCTGTTCTTCCCGGTGCTGCTGGCGGTCCAGATCGCCCTGCTGGGCCTGGGCGTCTGGCTCCTGTACCGAGCGAAGTGACGCGGAGTGTGGTGCGTATGAGCGACAAGATGACACGGGATCCCGCGAAGGATGACCGGCTGATCCTGGTGGATGCCCTGGACCGGGAGACCGGCCTGGCCACCAAGGAGGAGATCCACCGGCGGGGCCTGCTGCACCGCGCTTTCTCGGTGCTCCTGACGGAGAATGGCCCGGACGGGCCGCGCTTCCTGATGGCGCGGCGGGCACCGGACAAGTATCACTGCGCCGGGCTTTGGGCCAACAGCTGCTGTTCCCATCCCCGCGCGGGGGAGACGGTGCGGGAGGCTGCGCTGCGCCGGGTCCGGGAGGAACTGGGCTGCGGGGTTCGGGACCCGCGGGAGATCGGCGCCTTCCTGTACCGGGCAAGCTTTGCGGACGGGCTGACGGAGTACGAGTACGACCACGTGCTGCTGGCGGCGCCGGCAGGGGAGCCTTGCCCGGATCCGCGAGAAATCGATGCGGTTCGTTGGGTCAGTGCGGCGGAACTGTCGGACCTGCTGGCCCGGGAGCCGGAAACCTTCTGCCCCTGGGCGTTCACGGTGTTCTCCATGGCCCTGCGGGAATGCTGCGGCATTCAGACAGAAAAGACAAAGGAGTGATCAGAGATGAACCGGAACAAACGCGGCGGTACCCTGACCCTGGTGATTGCGCTGGCGGCGCTGGCGCTCTCCGCCTTCACGGCAGTCCGGACGCTTTGGCCCGCCAAGGGAGTCGAAGCCCCGGACGCGGCCTCCGCGACGCTGGAGGCGGCAGCTGAGCCGGCGCCCAAGGACACCCAGTATGTGCTCTTCCTGGGCACCAACGACAAGGACACCTATGCGCCCTACGGCACCCCCGAGGTGTGCAAGGCCAGGGTGGACGAGGTGCTGACCAGGCATTTTGAGGGCTTCACGATCCAGGATGCCATGGGCGGCTGGACCAACGCGGACGGCACGGTGAGCCATGAGTACACCGTGGTCATTCTCCTGAGCGACACCACCGCTGACAAGGTGCACGCCGCGGCGGACGAACTGATCGCGGCGTTCAATCAGAGCTCCGTGCTGATTCAGACCAATGAGACCACGACGGAGTTCTACGACGGCATTCAGTGACCGCTTCCGGGCGGGCAAAAGCAAAACCTCCCGTGTCGGGAGGTTTTATGATATACGGGATTTGCGCTGATCAGATCCGTTTGAGCACCGTCAGGATGTTCTGTCCGTTCTGACGGGTGTAGCGCATGTCGTCCACGTTCTTGCGCACCAGAAAGATGCCCAGGCCGCCGATGCTGCGCTGCTCGAGGGGGAGGGTCACATCCGGGTCCTTTTTTTCCAGCGGATTGTAGGGAATGCCGCTGTCAGCGAAGACCAGGCTCACCGTGCGGGTCTCCGGGGCGAAATCGATGCTCACCGTGGCTTCGCCCGGGCCGTCGGGATAGGCGTAGCGGGCAATGTTGCTGAACAGCTCGTCAATCACAATGTCCAGCTGCATCTGCGCCTTCATGGGGCAGTCCAGCCGTTCCAGCTCCGCGTCCACAAAATCGGTGATCGGCGGGATGCTCTCCAGCACCGCGGGCAGGGTCATGGTCTTCACGGCTTTCCCTCCTCCTCCCTCTGAGTCTGAAAAGGGGACATCGGCGCGGATGCCCCCTGAAAGACCGGATCAGTTGACCTTGATGCGGTTCGTGTCGCGGACGATCTCCGCCTCTGAGGCCCACTGCTCCAGCAGCTTGTCAAAGGCCTCGTGGCGCTTCTCGCGCAGAAGGTCCGCTTCCAGCGTGTCCCGGATCTCGTCCAGCGGCACAACGCCCGCGGGAAGCTCCTTCACAAGGCGGACGATGTACAGGCCGTGGAAAGTGCCGCGGGTGGGCTCGCTGATGTCTCCCTCCGCCTGAAGCGCCAGTGCGGCGTTGATGAAGGGCTCGTCATAGGAGGCGCCGTCATAGATGACATAGCCGCCCGCCGTGGGAGCGCCGGCCGCCATGCCGGGATCATCGTTGTGTTCGGCCACCAGGGCGTCCCAGTCCTCGCCGGCCCGGGCTGCGGCGACTACCGCGTCCGCCTCGTCCGAAATGGACGCAAAGGCTTCATTCAGCTTGACGTCCAGCTTGGCCTGCAGATCGTCCCGCTGCTGCTTCAGGGCTTCCGGGTCCTGGGCGGCCTCGACGGATTCATCGGCAGCCTCGACAGATTCTTCCACAGCCTCGACGGATTCGTTGGGCTGCAGCGCCGCGATCTGCGCGTCCAGGTCTTCGAGCTGCGCCCGCAGATCGTCCACCTCGGTCTGGAAGGCCTCGTCATACTGGATCAGGATCTGCCGGACCAGGCGGTAATCCGTGGGCCGGTAGAGCACCGTCTCGCCGTTCTGGATGGCATTGGCGCATGCGCTGAAATCCGCGTCGTACTGCGTCCGGATGTCCGCCAGCGCCTCCTCGGAGGTGTCGGCGTCATACGCGGCCTGAACGTCCGCGTCCGTCACGGTCACGTCGGCGGTCACGACGGAGATCAGCTTCTCCTCCAGCGCCTCAGCGGTCAGCCGGGCCGTGTAGTCCTGGGTCCTGAAGCCGGGCCGGTTGAACAGATCGCGATAATAGGACGCGATATCGTCGTAGCTCATGCCGGAATCGTTGTACATGTAATAGGCATAGAAAATGAAAGAGCTGAGCTCGTTCTCGCGGGCTTCCTCGGCCTGCGCGGCGATTGCGGAAAGCTCGTCCGCGGTCAGCGCGATGCCGTTTTCAGCGGCCTTCTGCCGGATCAGGGCCGTGTCCGTCATGGCGTCGGCCGCGTCGCTCACGATGGCTTCTTCGCTGTCGGAAAAGCTCGCGTAATAGTTGGCGTAAGCCTGGGCGTCGGCCTCGGTATATATGGTGTCGTTGACCTTCAGCGCATAGTTTGACACCATCTTGCAGCCGGCCAGAACCAGGCAGGCGGCGATCAGCATGCAAACCAGCGCGATGACTTTCTTGCGCATCATTCGTCTCTCCGTTTCAATCCTTGTTTTGGAACCATGCCATTATACAACAGGTTCCGCTTTCGCGCAAGGGTTTTTGGGGCCGCTGCATGAGCCTTTCCGATCCTGCGGGAATCCCGGCGTCCGGTTCTGAAGAAACCAAAACGGCGGCCTTGCTGCGCAAGAATCTGCGCGCAGCCTGACCGCCGTTTTGCGTTTGCGTTGTGTCAGCGAAGCAGCCGCTCTGCACAGGAGAGCGCCGAGGCGATGACCTGGTCCATGTCGTAGTATTTGTATTCGCCCAGCCGGCCGCCGAAGACGACCTTTTCCTCCTTCTCGGCCAGCGCCTTGTACGCCTTGTACAGGGCGCCGTTCTGCGCGTCGTTGACCGGGTAGTAGGGCTCGTCGCCGGGCTTCCACTCGGAGCTGTACTCCCGGCTGATGACGGTCTTCGGCAGATCCTGCCCGTCCGCGCCCTTGCCGAACTCGAACCACTTGTGCTCGATGATCCGGGTCCAGGGGGTCTCGGCGTCGGTGTAGTTGACAGCGGCGTTGCCCTGGAAGTTGGGCTGGTCCAGCACCTCGGTCTCGAAGCGGACGGAGCGGTAGGCGAGCGGGCCCAGACAATTGCCGAAATAGGCGTCGATGGGGCCGGTGTACACCACCCGGTCCGCCAGGGCGTCCAGCGCGGCCTTGTCCGCCAGATAGTCGGTGTTCAGGCGGACCTCGATGCCCGCGAGCATCCGCGCGACCATGGCGGTGTAGCCGCCGACGGGGATGCCCTGATACAGGGCGTTGAAGTAGTTGTTGTCAAAGGTGAAGCGCACCGGCAGCCGCTTGATGATGAAGGCCGGAAGGTCCGTGCAGGCCCGGCCCCACTGCTTCTGCGTGTAGCCCTTGATCAGCTTTTCGTAGATGTCGGTGCCCACCAGCGAGATGGCTTGCTCCTCCAGGTTCCGGGGCTCAGTGATGCCCGCGGCGCGGCGCTGCTCCGCGATCTTCGCCTCAGCCTGCGCCGGGGTCACCACGCCCCACATGCGGTTGAAGGTGTACATGTTGAAGGGCAGGCTGTACAGCTCGCCGTGATAGTTGGCGACGGGGGAGTTGGTGAAGCGGTTGAACTCCGCGAAGCGCTGGACATACGCCCAGACCGCCTTGTCGTTGGTGTGGAAGATGTGAGCGCCGTACTGGTGAACCTGGATGCCCTCGACCGCCTCCGTGTACACGTTGCCGGCGATGTGGGGCCGCTTGTCGATCACCAGCACGCGCTTGCCGGCGTCGGCGGCCTGCCGGGCGAACACCGCGCCGAAAAGGCCCGCGCCTACCACCAGATAATCGTACTTCACAGGATGACCCTCCTTACGCTTCGGTTCTGCACAGGTCCGCAGGCTGCGCACCGGTCTCCCGGATCAGGTCTGCCGGCGCGAGGATCACCTGGCAGCCCCGCACGCCCGCGGAGACGCTGATGCGCGCCAGTCCCTCCGCCCGCCGGTCGATGTAGGTGGGGAATGGCTTCTTCATGCCGATGGGGCTGCAGCCGCCCCGCTGATAGCCCGTCAGGGGCAGCAGGTCCTTCTGATGCAGCATGGCCACGCTCTTCTGCCCGGCGGCCCGGGCGACGGCCTTCAGGTCCAGCTCCTCCTCCACCGGGATCACGCAGACCAGGTGGCTGTTTTTGTCCCCGGTGAGCACCAGGGTCTTGTAGATCATGGCAGGGTCCAGCCCGGTCTTGGCGGCCACCAGCTTGCCGTCGAAGTTGTCGTCGTCCACGGGATATTCCCGGGTCTCGTAGGGGATCTTTGCCGCGTCCAGATGGCGCAGCACGTTGGTTTTCACTGCCTTGGCCATGCGCTCACCCCTTGATGGGCCGGATCAGGATGAAGGGCGTCAGCTCGTCGCCCTGGCCGGAGGGATTGTCCCGCATGGCGTCCTGGATCTGGTCGTCGGTCAGGGGGAAGTTCGTGCCCTTGCCCAGCTGGTTCTGATCGATGTCGTTGGCGTCCATCAGCACCGTGGGCACGCCGGTGGCTTTCTCCAGCGCGTCGCACAGCTCCACGGGGTTGTCGTTGTTGATCAGCGCCAGCTCCTTGTAGCGCTCGAAGGAGGAGCGGTAGTAGAAGCCGTCGATGCCCGCAACCTCCGGCCCCACGATCTTCCAGAACACGCCCTTCTTGCCGAAGGGCTTGGTCACCGCGGAGGCGAAGGATGCCCAGAGCACCTTGGGCAGACCCACCATGTTGATGGCCAGCTGCATCTTGAGCGGCTCGTGCACGCCAACGCCCGCGGTGGTCTCGGAGGCGCGCCGGGATAGGGCCTTGGCCCAGAAGCCGGGCTTCACCTGGTCCTTGGTGACCACGTTCTTCGTGCACATGGCCATGACCTTGGCCCCGAAGGACAGCACGTCCCCGGGCTGATACAGGGGCAGCACATAGCGCCGCACCAGCGCCGCCTGATCCTCGCCGACCTCGATGAAGTGGGTGTGGATGGCGAAGCGGCTGTACTTCATGCCGTCCCGGCCCTCCACGATGCCCCGGTCAAAATACTCCACGCCGTTCTGTTCCCGGCGCTGTTCTTCCTTGTTTTTGGATTCACTGCTCATGGGTGAAGCCTCCCTTACGATGTCTCTTCGATTCTACTACGGATTGGACGGTTTGACAATGGGAATAATCGCAAGTTTTGTTTTGATTGTTTCATGCTTGTAACTATTCAGTCGTACGATTCGCTTTGGCATAAACCTCTCTGTCGCTGCGGCGACATCTCCCCTTTCAGGGGAGACAGGGGTCTAAAGTTACTCAAAGCCTCCCCTGAAAGGGGAGGGGGACCGCTTGTGGTGGAGAGGTTCCCTGGTAGGATTGAATAGTTAATCGTGCTTTTTAATGTGGTTTATTCGACTGATTTGATGTGGCTTTTTCGACTTTTTTGCTGCGGTTATTTGCAGATGTCGGGAAAAACAGAAAAACCCGGCGGCACAAACCGTCGGGGTAAGGTTTCATTGCTGATGTTTCGATCCTCATGGGGAATTTGCTGCCTGCTCCGCTTCAAACCGGAAGCCTTCGTGGGCTTCGCAGAAGCGCTCCGCGTCGCTGCCGGGCGTTCCGAAGACGGTGATCTCGCCGCAATGCTCAAAAGCGGTGTCGTCCACCTCGCAGCCGGCGGGGATCCGGATCCAGCGCAGGTTTGCACAATCACTGAAGGCCTGCAGCCCGATCAACTCGCAGCCGTCACAGATATAGACGCTCTCCGCGGCGATGCCCGAAAAGGCGCAGTCCTCAATCTGGGTCAGAGACGCCGGCAGGACGAGATCCGCTTTGCCCAACAGGGTGCTGTCGAGCCACAGCGCGGTAAAGGTCATGTGGTCCGAGACGGTGATTTCTTCGCCCGGCGCATGGCACTCGCCGTTCAGCAGCCATCCCGCGAAGGAACGGTTTACCGGTGCCGTGAAGGGGTTGTCCGGCAGGACCATTGTGGTCCCGGCCTGCACGATCTGTGTTTCCGGGGTGTCGTCAGGCAGGGATTCAAACTTGACCAGTCGCGGATCGGCTACGCCGTTGACGCGGTACTCGTAGTCGAAGGATTCCTCCGTGACCATCTGCATGACCGCGTCGATCAGGCTGATGGGGACCCAGCCATTGTCGGTCAGCTGGCCGCCGGCGCTGGCGGAGTGGCCGTAGACGTAGATGCGATCCTCCTCCGGATCCGTCCTGGCGCAGTACATGACATGGCCCATGCTGTGCCCCCATACGATGTCACCCTCATGGAAGTCCGCGATGGTGAACGTGGTCTTGAAAGCATCCGAGCCGATCAGGTCGGTCAGAACATGGCGCAGAGAACCGCCCGGGCTGGAAGTGGAATTCGTGTAGGGGGTATACACCGGGAAGCCGGCCTGGGTGAGGGTCTGGCTCTGATAGGTTGCGCAGTCGTTGCCGCTGGCCCATTCGATGGCGGTGCCTCCACCGGCGGGCAGCAGATTGGCGGGATTGGACACAAAGGCTGTGGCTTCATGATAGTCGTACAGGCCATAGCTGCGGATCTCGGACGTCAAGTGATCCGTCCCGTCCGCTGCGTGCTGGCTGTCGAAGACGACGAGGCCCGTCTCATCCGCCGGCGCGGTGGTGATGAGCTCCCCGTCCCCGCTATACAGCTCCACCGTTGCGCCGGGAATGCCGGTCTCAAAGGCGACGGCCTCGCCGTGCTCCACGATCCGCGGGGCTGTCGAGACGGGAACGATGCCGGGCGTTTTTGAGCCATAGGCATTGATCCAGAGGTAGACCTCCTCGTCGGGCCTGGAGGCCGCCCAGGAGGTCTGGCGCGCTGTCACCCGGACCGCCGCGTGATGGGTAGCTCCGATGCGCATCAGGGCGTGGAGAGAACCGGTGGCGCTGGTGATCTTCCACGCCACAGTCCGGGCTCCGTCTCCGGCATACACATAGCTGTAGCCGGTCTTGCCGGCGGTGGGCACCAGGATGCGGCCTTGCGCGCCGCTGAAGACGCGCAGACTCTTTATTCCGGCTGTCTTCCCGTTGACCACAACTTCCTCCGCGGAGAGCCGGGAGCCGGAAGCGCTGGCGGTTTCAACGGCGATTTCCTGATCCGACAGGTTTTCCGCTTCTTCGACGGCCTCCGATTCAGCGCTCTCCGCCAGGGCAGAGCACAGGACCATCGTCAGGGACAAAAGCGTCAAGAAGAAGAGAAAGAACCTTCTTGTGCGCGGGGAAGCCAGACTCAACCGCCGTTTCATGTAAAATCCTCTCCTCCAGGCAGCAAGATCGTTACATCTTCAACAATAAGAATCTTACCACTGTGGAACGAAAATAGCAAGCATCGCATGACTTTCCAAACATATGTAAGGCGCATCTTATAAAGCACGGGAACGGTGACGGTTTCATCCTTTCCCGCACAGACTGATTGCCGCCGCAGGAATATCCTGCGGCTTTTCTGCGATGCGATCCGCCTCTTTCCAGTCGTCGGGCTGATGATAACCATAGCTGACAAAGAGGGCCGGCAGCCCGCAGGCGTGGGCGGAGCGCAGATCGCCCAGGGCGTCGCCGACCACGCAGGCGCCGCTGTGGGGGATGCGGTCCAGGAGCATGCGGATCAGATCGGCCTTGACCTTGCCGGGGCAGCGTCCCTGAACGTCGGTGAAGACGCCCTCCAGGCCCAGCAGACGCAGGGAATCGGTCAGATATTCCGGCCGTCCGTTGGAGGCGATGGCCAGGGCGGCCTGCTCCTTCAGCGCTGCCAGCATTTCCCGGATCCCGGGGAAGAGCTTCTGATGCGTGGGGATCGCCGCGTTCTCGCATTCGGTGCGCAGGCGCAGGAACTCCTGCCGCCGGGCGGGCGCAATGCCCATGATCTGCGCGCTGTCCTCGTAGAGGGGGCCGTTGCAGGCCATCATGCGCTCCCGCGGAGCCTCCGGCAGGCCCATGCGCGCCAGGGCGCCGGCGATCCCCGCCACGCACATGTCCATGCTGTCGGCCAGGGTGCCGTCCCAGTCAAAGATCACCAGCGGTCTTTCTGCTTGCTTCATTCAGACTTCCTCTGTTCATCTGCCGGCGCTCTGCACCAGCTTCACGTTCTCCGCCCCGAAGGCCGAGGCCAGGGCCTGCACGCAGCTTTCGCCGCCGTCACACCACTGCATCAGCGGCGCCAGGAGCGTGATCTTCTCCGCCGGGATGTGCAGGTAAACCGGCACCGCGCCGGGGAAGGCCTGCAGCAGGTCCGTGCAGGCGGTCAGGTTTTCCCGGGGCAGGCGCACGTAGAGCTTTTTCGGGCTGATGCTGGCGAGCTGGGCGTCGCTCATCACCGGCGCGGCGGGGGCCGCGGGCTTGCGCCGGGCCTTCTGCTCTTCCTGCTCCTTCGCCCAGACGTCGATGGGCGTGGCGCGGTCCACCAGCAGCTTGGGGCTCTCCTCCTCCCGGATGGAGAGCTTGCCGGAGAGCACCACCACGTCGTCCACGGACAGCAGGCCCTGGTATTTCTCAAACACCTTGGGGAAGACCAGGCACTCGATCTGCCCGGAGAGATCCTCCAGGGTCAGAAAGCCCATGTAGGCGCCCTTCTTGGTGGCCTTGCCCTTGACCTCGGTCAGGATGCCGCCCATGTCCACCTGGAAGCCATCCAGGCTCATGCCGCCGTCGGCCCGGGAGTCCAGATCCTCCAGGTCGGCGGTGGAGAAGGACAGGGTGTCCAGCACCGGGCGGAAATCATCCAGCGGATGGCCGGTGATGTACACGCCGGTCATTTCCTTTTCCTGCGCGAGGCGGTAACGGGTGGTGTAATCGGGCAGGTCGGGATAGGTGTGGGGTGTCTCCAGCGCGGCGTCCCCTTCGCCGCCGGCCAGGTCGAAGAGGGAGAGCTGGCCGTCCACGTTGGCGCGGCGCTGGCGGGCGTTGGCGTCCATCTCGGCCTCGAACACGGCCAGTTGGGCCGGCCGGCTGACGCCGAAGCCGTCGAAGGCGCCGGCCTTGATCAGGCTCTCCACCACGCGCTTGCCGCAGGCGGAGGAATCGATCCGCGCGCAGAAATCAAAGATGTCCCGGTAGGGGCCCTTCTGCGCCCGCTCGCGCACGATGGCCTCCACCGCGGCTTCGCCCACGGCCTTCACGGCCCCCAGGCCGAAGATGATGGCCGGGGTGCCGTCGGGCTGCTTCTCCACGGAGAACTTCCAGCCGGAGCGGTTGACGTCCGGGGGCAGCACGGGGATGCCGTGGGCCCGGCAATACTGGATGTAGACCGAGACCTTGCCCGCGTTGCCGTAGACGCTGTTGATGATCGCGGCCATGAACTCCGCCGGGTGCCAGCGCTTGAGCCAGCCGGTCTGGGCGGCCACCACGGCGTAGGCCGCGGCGTGGGACTTGTTGAAGGCGTAGGAGGCGAAGGAGATCATCTCGTCGTAGATCTGGTTGGCCACGTCCTCCGGCACGCCGTTGCGGATGCAGCCGGGGATGATGACGTTCCCGTCCTTGTCCGTCTGGCCGTAGACGAAGTTCTGCCGTTCCTCCTCCATGACCTTGTGCTTTTTCTTGGCCATGGCGCGGCGCACCAGGTCCGAGCGCCCGTAGGAGTACCCGGCCAGGTCCCGGACGATCTGCATCACCTGCTCCTGGTACACCATGCAGCCGTAGGTCACGTCCAGGATGGGGCGCAGCTTTTCGGTGGAGTAGGTGACGCTCGCGGCGTTCTGCTTGCCGGCGATGTAGCGGGGGATGGATTCCATGGGGCCTGGGCGGTAGAGGGAGATGGCGGCGATGATGTCCTCAAAGCTGCCGGGCTTCATCTGCATCAGGAAGGAGCGCATGCCGCTGCCTTCGAGCTGGAACACGCCGTCGGTCTCTCCGGCGGAGATCATCTCATAGACGGCCGGATCATCCAGAGGAATATCCTCGGGCTTCATGTCCACGCCGGAGACCTGGCGCATCATGTCCAGGGCATCCCGGATCACGGTCAGGGTCCGCAGGCCCAGGAAGTCCATTTTCAGCAGGCCCAGGTGCTCGATGGTGTCCTTGGCGAACTGCGTGGTGATCACATCGTCGTTGCGCTGCAGGGGAACATAGTCCGTCACGGGCCGGTCGGTGATCAGCACGCCGGCCGCGTGGGTGGAGGCGTTGCGGGGCATGCCCTCCAGGGTCATGGCCATCTGCAGCAGGCGGTGGACGGCCGGGTCCTCCGCGTCCATGGCGTGGAGCTGCGGGCTCAGCTTCAGGGCCTGCTCAAGGGTGATGCCCAGCTCAAAGGGCACGGCCTTGGCCACGGCATCGGTCTCCTGATAGCTCATGCCCAGCACCCGGCCCACATCCCGGACCACGGCCCGGGCGGCCATCGTGCCGAAGGTGATGATCTGGCTGACGTGGTCCGCGCCGTACTTGCGGACCACATAGTCGATGACCTCCTGCCGCCGCTCATAGCAGAAGTCCACGTCGATATCCGGCATGGACACCCGCTCCGGGTTCAGGAAGCGCTCGAAGAGCAGCTGATATTTCAGCGGATCCAGGGAGGTGATACCCAGCGCGTAGGACACGATCGAGCCGGCGGCGCTGCCCCGGCCCGGGCCTACCATGATGCCCTGGGAACGGGCATAGTTGATGAAATCCCAGACGATGAGGAAGTAGTCCACAAAGCCCATGCCGGTGATGGTGTCCAGCTCGTAGCGCAGGCGCTGCCAGGGCTCGTCGCCCTCCTTCGCGTCCGGGTACAGACGGCGGATGCCCTCGCTGCACAGCCGGGTCAGCATCTGAAGGCTGGTCTCCCCGGTCTCCACCGGATAGACGGGGATCTTCCGCTCCCCGAAGGTGAAGTCGAGATTGCAGCGGTCCGCGATGACCCGGGTGTTCTCGATGGCCTCGGGGATGGCGTGGAAGAGGGCCTGCATCTCCGCCTCGCTGCGGACATAGAGCTTGGTGGTGTCGTGCCGCATGTGGGAGGGGTCCTCGAGGGTCTTGCCGGTCTGGATGCACATCAGCACTTCCTGGGCCGGGGCGTCCTCCTCCAGCAGGTAGTGGCAGTCGTTGGTGGCCACCATGGGGACGTTCATCTCCCGCGCCAGGGAGATCAGCCGGGGAAGGACGGTCTTCTCCTCCCGGATGCCGTGGTCCATCAGCTCGATGTAATAGTTCTCCGGGCCGAAGATGTCCCGCATCATCCGCACATGGTCCGCAGCGTCCTCATAGCGGCCGGCCAGCAGCAGTTTGGGCAGGTCGCCGGAGAGGCAGGCGGACAGGGCGATCAGCCCCTCGTGGTGCTCCCGGAGCATCTGATAGTCCATGCGCGGCTTGTAGTAATACCCGTTGACGAAGGCCTCGCTGTCGAGCCGGCACAGGTTCCGCCAGCCGGTCTCGTTCTCGCACAAAAGGATCAGGTGGCTCATCTCCCGGCCCGCATTGCTGCGGTCCAGGTGATCCCGGCAGACGTAGGCTTCGCAGCCGATGATGGGCTTGAGACCGGCGTTCTTCATGGCCTCGTAGAAGTCGATGGCCCCGTACAGAACGCCGTGGTCGGTGATGGCGCAGCTGTCCATGCCCAGGGCTTTCAGCCGCTCCACCAGCCGCGGGATGCGGCACGCGCCGTCCAGCAGGCTGTATTCGGTGTGCAAGTGCAGGTGGGTGAACGCCATGGTGCCGCCTCCTTTGATTCGGAATTGTGAATTCGGAATTATGAATGACGGATGTGGCGGATCAGCGCATCCGTGACTTTCTCCATGTCCGCTTCTGTGCCGACGGTGACCCGCAGCCAGGGCTTCAGGCGCGGGGCGGAGAAGTGGCGGACGAGGATGCCGTCGTTGCGCAGGGCCTGCTGGACGGGGGCGGCGTCTTCGGCGTCTGCGCGGACGAACAGGAAGTTGGTGGCGGAGGGGAGGACGTCGATGCCGGCGGCCAGCAGGGCGGCGCGGCACTTGTCCCGGGCGGCGATCACGCGGCGGGTGCTCTCGGCGGTGTAGGCCGTGTCCAGCACGGCGGCCTCCGCGGCGGCCTGGGCCAGGCGGTCCACCGGGTAGCTGTTGAAGGAGTCCCGGACGCGGCGCAGGGCGTCGATGAGCCTCGGGGCGCCGATCGCATAGCCCACCCGCATGCCCGCGAGCGCGTGGCTCTTCGAAAACGTGCGGATGATCAGCAGGTTGTCGTATTCCGCCAGCAGCGGCACGGCGTTCTCCGGGGCAAAGGCGGCGTAGGCCTCGTCGATGAGCAGCACGGCGTCATGGGCGTGGCAGTGCTCCGCCAGACGGCGCACCCCGCTCAGCGGCAGGAAGATGCCCGTGGGCGCGTTGGGGTTGGCCAGTGCGATGGGAGAGCCCCGCATCAACCCGTCGACATCCACGGTGAAGTCGTCCCGCAGCGGGACGGTCTCGTAGTCCACGCCGAAGAGCTGACCGTAGACCGGGTAAAAGCTGTAGGTGATGTCCGCGGAGACCAGCCGCTTCCCGGCAAAAAAGGCCGCGAAGGCAAAGGCCAGCACCTCGTCGGAGCCGTTGCCGCAGAAGACGTTCTCCGGGGCAACGCCGTTGACGCGGGCGATGGCCTCCCGCAGCCGGGTGGCCTCCGTGTCCGGGTACAGCCGCAGCGAGTCTGTCAGCCCGCGCAGCGCTTCCTCCACCCGGGGAGACGGGGCGTAGGGATTCTCGTTGGTATTGAGCTTGATGAAGGTTCGCCCCTTGGGCTGCTCCCCGGCCACATAGGGCACCAGGGACAGGGCAAGCTTGCTTTCGTAGGGCATCGGTTTGCCTCCCTTCGGCTAAATCATCCGCACCGGCACGCCTTCCTCCGCGAGCCACCGCTTCAGCTCCGGCACCGGCAGGATGCCGAAGTGGAAGAGGGTCGCGGCCAGGGCAGCGTCCGCGTGGCCTTCGGTGAGGACGTCGCGGAAGTGCTCGCGCTTGCCGGCGCCGCCGGAGGCGATCACCGGCACCGGCACGGCGTCTGCGACCGTACGGGTCAGTTCCATGGCAAAGCCGCTGCCCTCGCCGTCCGTGTCCATGCTGGTCAGCAGGATCTCGCCCGCGCCGCGCTTTACACCGTCCACGGCCCACTGCACCGCGTCGATGCCCGTGGGCACCCGGCCGCCGTTGAGATAGACCTCCCAGCCGCCGCCGGGGCGGGCCTTGGCGTCGATGGCCAGGACGATGCACTGGCTGCCGAAGCGCTCCGCGGCCTCGGTGATGAAGTCGGGATTGCGCACCGCGGGGCTGTTGATCGAGACCTTGTCCGCGCCCAGGGACAGCAGCTCGCGGATCTGCTCCACGCTGCGGATGCCCCCGCCCACGGTGAAGGGGATGAAGACCTGCTCGGCCACGCGGCTCACCACGTCGAGCATGGTGCCGCGGCCCTCATGGCTGGCGTTGATGTCCAGCAGGACCAGCTCGTCCGCGCCGGCCTCATTGTAGCGGACGGCGGCCTCCACCGGGTCGCCGGCGTCGCGGATGTTCACGAACTGAATGCCCTTGACCACCCGGCCGTCCCGGATGTCCAGGCAGGGGATGATGCGCTTGGTCAGCATGCTTCCGCCCTCCCTTACGACATGGCAGCAAAGCGCCGGAGCATCGAGAGCCCCACGCTGCCGCTCTTTTCCGGGTGGAACTGGGTGGCCAGGATGTTGCCCCGGCAGGCTGCCGCGGTGAAGGGTTTTCCGTAGGTGCACACGGCGGCGGTGTCCCCGTTGACGGCCTGCGCGCAGTAGGAGTGCACGAAGTATACGGTCTGGGGCGTGCCGGCGTCAAAGAGCGGGCAGGCGCGGGTCTCCAGGGTGTTCCAGCCCATGTGGGGAATTTTGAGCCCCGGGGCGTCCAGCAGGGTGATGCGGCCGGGCAGCAGGCCCAGGCCCTCATACAGGCCGTTTTCCTCGCTGACCTCGTACATCAGCTGCATGCCCAGACAGATGCCGAGCACCGGCTTTCCGGAGGCGGCGGCTTCGGTAAAGGCCCGGTCCAGCCCGCTGCGCCGCAGGCGGTCGATCGCATCCCGGAACGCCCCGACACCGGGGAGCACCACATGGCTGGCATCCCGGATCACGGCGGCGCTGTCGGTGATCCGCGCCTCACAGCCCAGATACTCCAGCGCCTTCTGCACGCTCCGCAGATTCCCCATCCCATAATCCACAATCGCAATCACACCGCCGCCCCCTTTCACTCAACACCACGGCTCGCGAATTCCGAATTCCGAATTCCGAATTCCGCATTCCGCATTCCGAATTCCCGAATTACCGCTCCAGAATCTCCTCCCGCTTCGGCCCGTTGGAGACCAGGCTGATGCGCGTGCCGATCTGCGCTTCGATGAAGTCCACATAGTGGCGGCAGTTCTCCGGGAGCTCCGCGTAGTTTCGGATGCCTCGGATGTCGCACAGCCAGCCGGGGAGCTTCTCATAGACTGGCTTGCAGCCCATCAGCACCGGGGTGGCGGGGAAGTCGGTGATCCGCTCGCCGTCCGCGGTCTCATAGGCCACGCAGACGGGGATCTCCGGCAGATAGCCCAGCACGTCGAGGTTGGTGAGCACGGCCTGCGTGGCACCCTGGATCTCCATGCCGTAGCGGGTGGCGACCGCGTCAAACCAGCCCACGTCCCGGGCCCGGCCAGTTGTGGCGCCGAATTCGCCGGCGTCGCCGCCCCGGCGGCGCAGCTCATCGCCTTCGGGCCCGTCCAGGCGGCAGACGAAGGGGCCCGCGCCCACGGCGGAGGAATAGGCCTTCGTCACGCAGACGATGTCCGTCAGGGAGCGGGGCGGAATGCCCGCGCCGACGATCCCGTAGCCCGCCAGGGGCGAGGAGGAGGTGGTGTAGGGGTAGATGCCGTGGTCCGGATCCCGCAGGGTGCCCAGCTGGCCCTCCAGCAGGATGACCTTCCCGGCCTTGTCCGCCTCGTGCAGCAGACGGCTGGTGTCGCACACCATGGGCCGGATCTTCTCCGCCTGCGCCTGCAGTTTGGCCACCAGCGCGTCGATGTCCACCGGCGGCTTGTGGTACAGGTGCTCCAGCAGGCAGTTCTTTTTCACCAGCGCGATGGCCAGCCGCTGGCGCAGCAAGGCCTCGTCATAGAGCTGGCAGACCTGGATGCCGGTCTTGGCGAACTTGTCGGAGTAGAAGGGCGCGATGCCGCTCTTGGTGGAGCCGAAGGACTGCTTGCCCAGGCGCTCCTCCTCAAAACGGTCGAAGTCGATGTGATAGGGCATCATGACCTGGCAGCGGTCGCTGATGCGGATCTGCGGGGCGGGCACGCCGCGGCCGGTCAGGGCCTCCAGCTCCGCCAGCAGCGCGTCGATGTTCAGCGCCACGCCGGGGCCGATGACATTGACCACATTCTGATGAAAAACACCGCTGGGCAGCAAATGCAGGGCAAACTTGCCGTACTCGTTGATGATGGTGTGGCCGGCGTTGGCGCCGCCCTGAAAGCGCACCACCACATCGCTCGTCTCGGCCAGCACGTCGGTGACCTTGCCTTTGCCCTCATCGCCCCAGTTGGCGCCTACGATTGCACGAACCATGGAGAATCCCTCCCGCATTTTGCGGCGGCACACAAAAAACCGCCCTGCGCCTTGGCGCAGCGCTTTCATTATAAACGATTGCGCGGGGAATCGCAAGGCTTGGCCCTGTTTTTCCGGTGCATCCTTGTTGCGTTTTTCATGGGGTGTGCTACAATGGAACTGTTAAGGAGGAGATCGGCATGATCTGTTCGGCGAGAAAGGCCTTGGCGGCCGGTGTACTGATCTGCATGGGCTGCATCGTGTACCTGAAGGTGGGCGGTGTGGCCGGCGCGGTGCTGTTCAGCGCGGGGCTGTGGTTTGTGGTGAACTTTGACGCGGAGCTCTTCACCGGCCGGGTGACCCGGGCGGACTACAGCCCGGTGCAGAAGCTCATCATGCTGCTGATGAACGTGGGCGGCGCCTTTGCCTGCGGCCTGCTGGCGGCGCTGTGCCTGCCGGACATCGCGCCGACGGCGCAGGTCATGATGGACGGCCTGGCCACGCAGAGCCCGCTGGCGCTGCTGTGGAAGGCCGCCATGTGCGGCGTGTGCATGTACCTGGCCACCACGAAGGTCGGGGACG
>CAMKAE010000008.1 GCA_946410395.1 uncultured Clostridia bacterium | reverse complement strand
AGTAACCCGCTGATTTACCTGAAAACCCCGGGCTTCACGGCCCGGGGTTCTTTTTGTTTTCTGTGAAAGCACGGCGTATTTTCATGCATGCTTGTTTCCGCGTTCACCGCGGCTCCTGCCACGGCTTGGCCAGCTCCCGCATCCACGCGCGCACGTCCATGCCGTACACGGCGCGCAGGGTCTCGTCCGCCAGCGCCTGGCCGACGGGGCCCTCCCCCGCCTTCCGCCCCGCGTCCAGCAGCAGGGCATGCGTGCCGTAGCGCAGGGCCAGGCTCAGGTCGTGCACCACGCAGAGCACCGCCCGCCCCGGCTGCTGCAGCCAGCCGGTCACCAGGTCGAAGACCTGCCGCTGGTACTTGAGGTCCAGGTGATTGACCGGCTCGTCGAGCACCAGGATCTCCGGCTCCTGAGCAAAGACCTGGGCCAGGAACGTCCGCTGCAGCTCGCCGCCGGACAGGTTCAGCACGCTCTCGTGCCGCAGGGCCGTCATGCCGGTCTCATCCAGGGCCCGCGCCACCGCGTCCGGGCCGTCCGGATCGCCGCCCATGAAGCTCCGGCGGTGGGCGTAGCGCCCGAGGCCCACGATCTCCTCGACGGTGTAGGCGTACTGCGGCGCGTTGTGCTGGGCCAGGAAGCCCACACTCCTGGCCCGCTCCGCCGCCGGCATGCGCCGCATGTCCCGGCCCTTCAGGAACAGGCCGCCCTCGCTGCGGACGCTGCCGGCGATGGCCCGCAGCAACGTGGTCTTCCCCGCGCCGTTGGGCCCCACCAGCATCAGCCACATGCCCTCCTCCAGGTGAAAGGACACATCGCTCAGGGCTGCCCTGCGCCCGTAGGACACGCTGACATGCTCTCCCCGCAGCACTGTTCATGCCCCCCTTCCATTTTTTGAAAACACGTATCTATTCAGTCGTACGATTCGCTTTGCCTGAAACCCCTCTGTCGCTGCGGCGACATCTCCCCTTTCAGGGGAGATAAGGGTTTAAAGTTACTCAAAGTCTCCCCTGAAAGGGGAGGGGGACCGCTTGCGGTGGAGAGGTTTCCTGACAGGACTGAACAGTTACGAAAATACGAAGCATTTTCATTTATGGTTTTTTCCGGCCGGAGCGATAGAAGATCACCACGAACACCACCGCCCCTACCAGGGAGGTCACCACCCCCAGGGAAAGCTCGATGGGGTTGAGAATCGTGCGGGCGATCAGGTCCGTCAGCAGCAGGAAGACCGCTCCGCCGAAGATCGAGGCCGGCAGCAGGCGCCGGTGGTTGGGCCCGGCAATCATCCGCACCATGTGCGGGGTCACCAGACCCACGAAGGCAATGCTGCCGCCGATGGACACGCACACGCCGATGAGCACCGACACGGCGATCAGCACCGTCAGCTTCACCCGTCGCACCGGCACGCCCACATGCCGGGCGTTCTCCTCCCCCACCGCAAAGGCGTTGAGCTCCGTGGCCAGGGAGAGGATCACCCCGCCGCAGACCGCCAGCGCGACCGCCAGGATCAGCGCGTTGAGGTAAGAGGCGCTCCACTGCAGCGAGCCCAGCGTCCAGAAGGTGATGGAGCGGATCCGGTCCCCGGAGAAGGAGATGATCAGGTTCATCAGGCTGGAGACGAACATGGAAAAAATCACGCCGATCAGGATGATGGAGTGGGTGGACAGCGAGCGGTCCAGGGCGTAGGCCATGCCCAGGATCAGCAGCAGCGAGCCGAAGGCAAAGGCCATGGCCATGATCATGGTGCCGGCGTAGGGGATGCCGGGCAGGGTGATGCCCAGGGCCAGGGCCGTCACGGCCCCCAGGGAGGCCCCGGAGGACACGCCCAGGGTGGAGCCGTCGGCCAGCGGGTTGCGCAGAAGCCCCTGCATGGCCGCGCCGCACAGGGCCAGGGACGCCCCCGTCAGGGCCACGCACAGCACCCGCGGCAGGCGCGCGTTAAGGATGATGGACGCGTGAGTGCCCGCGAGCTGCTCTCTGCCGGCGATGGCCCGGCCGATCACCCGGAAGGTGGTCCCCGGGTCCACTGCCACGCTGCCCACGCACACGCACAGCACCATCACAGCCAGCAGCACCCCGGTTGCGGCCGGATAGAACACGAGCGGGAAGCGCGATGAATCACGGAATTTCATACCGTCTCCGATCCGGCGCGGGACAGGCCGCTGCCAGCCCGTCCCGCACGATGAGGTTTACGGAGCGGCCTCCACGGCCGTCTCCTGGTTGAACAGGGTGTAGAGGGTCAGGGCGGCGTCCTTCAGGCGGGGGCCCGGCCGGGAGACCTCGTTGCTGTCCACGTTCAGGACCTGACCGCTCTGCACGGCCTTCAGGCTGTCCCAGCCGGGACGGCTCATGATCTCCTCCACCGGGGTGGGGCCTTCGCCGTAGTACATGGTGATGGTGACGATGAAGTCCGGATCCCGGTCGAGCACCTGCTCCTCGGAGATGGCCGCCCAGCCCGTCACGTCGGAAAAGGCGTTCTCCAGGCCGCACATGGTTGCCAGCTCGTCCATGAAGGTGCCCTTCCCGGCGGTCCACAGGCCCCACTGCAGCGGGGAGACCTCGAAGTACACGGTCCTGCCGGTGGGCTCGCTCTGCGCCGCCACCTCGGCAAAGGTGTCCGCCATGTCGGCCACCAGCGCCTCGGCCTGCGCGTCTCTGCCCGTCAGGGCGCCGATGAGCCGGATGGCGGTGTAGACGCCCTCAATGTCCTGGGCGTCGCTGACCACCACGGCGATGCCCGCGTTGGTCAGCTGCTGCACCTGCTCCTCGGTCTGGGCCATGGTGGCCATCAGCACCACCTGGGGCTCCAGGGCGATGATCTGCTCGATGTTGGTCTCGTAGCCGGACTGCACGGCAGGCACGTCGAGGATCTCCGGCGGATAGTCGCAGTATTCGCCGCGGCCCACCAGCAGGTCCTGGCCGCCCAGCGCGCACAGGATCTCGCAGTCCGAGGCCGTGAGGGCCACCACGCGGGTGGCGGGTTCGGCCAGGGTGATTTCACGGCCCATCATGTCGGTGACGGTCACGCCCTCAGCCTGAGCCAGGGCAACGCAGCACACCGCGCACAGGGCGATGAAAAGCAAAAACAGTTTCCGGGTCATGGTCTGTTCCTCCCAAATCTGTGATCAAATGAAGCGGCGGAGGGGCTTTCGTCCAAACAAAAGCGTCCCTCCTGAGGAACGCGAAAGGACCTTGACCTTCCGGCAAGGTTCAAACAGCAATTCCCACCCCCAGGGGAAAGAAATTCACGGTGCAAACAGGTCTCCCGGCTTGGCCTCATCCTGATGACGCACCTTCCCGCGTTTCCAATAGTACTTCGCACTGTTCCTATTTTTTCCGCAGTGGCTTCCTCGCGCCTTCGTCCGCTTCACGGTTACTGGGATAGCCCGGAACTCTCATCCGTGTTCCCATGACGCGCCGCGACGGGCGGCAGCACCCGTCCCGGCCCGCCGCGCATCGCTGCGCAGATGCACCGGCCATTCATTTGTCACGATGATTATACACAACATTCGTCCGGGCGTCAAAGCTTTTCTCATTTTTGCCGCCGCGCGAAGTTCCCCCTTGACAGGCCGCGCAAAATCGGTTATCCTGTCCACGCTGCAAGGCAAATCGAGAGAAAGGGGGCTGTCAGGATGATCATGAACAAACGCATCCGTCTGCTGAACGCATCTTTGGCGCTGAATCCGGCGGCCCTTTTGTGCGCGTCCTGACGACAGGACCCTTTGCGCGCATATTCCGGCCGCGGATCATCGATCCCGGCCGGTTTTTTCTGTCCTGACGGAGGTAGATCAACCATGCAAACGAAAAAGAGCCCGGTGCGGGCCATGCTCTCCCTGGCCAGGCCCAGCGCGGGCCGCTTTGCCGGCGCGGCGCTGGCCGGCACCATGACCGTGCTGCTGGGCTACGCGTCTCCGCTGCTGCTGGCGGAGACCGTGGACTGTGTCCTGGGAGGGAAGCCCTCCACGCTGCCGGCCTGGTCGCTGGGCCTGCTGCACGGCGCCGGCATCAGCCGGCAGTGGATCCAGGGCAATCTCTGGTTCCTGGCGGTTGCGCTCGTGGTGCTCCACCTGCTCAACGGCCTGTTCAGCTACATCAAGGGCCGGCAGAGCGCCGTGGCCAGCGAGGGCATCGCCATGTCCCTGCGGGAGCGGCTGTACAACCATCTGCAGGCTCTCCCATACAGCTATCATGTCCGGGCGGAGACCGGCGATCTGATCCAGCGGTGCACCTCCGACGTGGACACGGTGCGGCGCTTCCTCGCCGTACAGGTCCTGGAGGTCGTCAACGCCCTGCTGATGATCGGCGTGGCGCTGGCCATCCTGCTGCAGCGCAGCGTGTCCCTGACCCTGATCAGCGTGGTGCTGACCCCGGCCATCTTCGCCTTCGCGCTGTGGTTCTTCCGGCGCGTGAAGAAGAGCTTCAAGGACGCCGACGAGGCGGAGGGGCGCATGAGCGCCGTGCTGCAGGAGAACCTCTCCGGCGTGCGGGTGGTCCGGGCCTTCGGGCAGCAGGAGCGGGAGGTCGAGAAGTTTGACGCCGTCTCCGAGGACTACCGCCGCAAGAGCTTCCGGGTCAACAACCTGCTGTCGGTCTACTGGGGCGGCGGCGACCTGCTGACCATGCTGCAGCAGCTGATCACGCTGGTGGTCTGCGTGGTGCTGGCGGTCCGCGGCGACATCACCGTGGGCATGCTGATCCTGTTCACCAACTATGTCGGCCAGCTGCTCTGGCCCGTGCGGCAGCTCGGCCGGACCCTCTCCGACACCGGCAAGAGCCTGGTGGCGATGGAGCGGATGCAGAGCATCCTTGACACCCAGGCCGAGCCCGAGGAGCCCGACGCCCTGAAGCCGGACCTCTCCGGGGACATCGTCTTCGACCACGTGTCCTTCGCCTACCCCGACGACGGCGTGCCGGTGCTGCGCGACGTGTCCTTCACCATCCCCGCCGGCAAGACCGCAGCGGTGCTGGGCGGCACCGGCAGCGGCAAGTCCACGATGATGCTCCTGCTCCAGCGGCTCTATGAGCCCACCGAGGGCACGATCACCATCGGCGGCACGGACCTGCGGCGCATCGACCGCGCCTGGCTGCGGGCGCACGTGGGCCTGATCCTGCAGGAGCCCTTCCTCTACTCCCGCACCATCCGCGAGAACGTCGGCATCGCCCGGCGAAACCCGGAGGAGGACGAGATCGAGCGGGCGGCAGGGATCGCCGCGGCCTCGGGCTTCATCGCCAAGGCCGACAAGGGCTATGACACGGTCGTCGGCGAGCGCGGCGTGACCCTGTCCGGCGGACAGAAGCAGCGCATCGCCATCGCCCGCACCCTGCTCAAGGACAATCAGATCCTGGTGTTCGACGACTCCCTGTCCGCCGTGGACACCGAGACCGACGCCCGGATCCGCGAGGCCCTGCGCCATGAGCAGCAGGGCGTGACCACCCTGATCATCAGCCACCGCGTCACCACCCTCAGCCAGGCCGATCTGATCCTGGTGCTCGAGGACGGGCGCATCGCCGATCAGGGCACCCACAGCGAGCTGGCGGCCCGCCCCGGGCTCTACCAGCGCATCTATGCCATTCAGAGCGGCCTGGAGGAGGAGCTCGCAGAGGAGGTGAGAGCGTAATGCAGGCCATGCAGGAAGAAGACTTTACCAAACGGCTGGACCTGGGCATGTGGCGCAAGCTGCTGCACCTGGCCGCGCCTTTCCGGAAAAACCTCTGGATCATCGTGCTCACCATGGCCCTGAGCGCCGGCATTGACGTGGCGATGCCCATGATGACCACCTACGCGATCGACCGCTTCATCACCCCGGGCGTCACGCAGGGCATTCCGCTCTTCGCCGTGCTCTACGCGCTGCTGGTGCTGCTGCAGGTGGGCTGCGTGTTCCTGTTCATCCGCGAGAGCGGCAAGGTGGAGACCGGCATGTGCTACCACATCCGGCGCCTGGGCTTCCGAAAGCTGCAGGAGCTGCCCTTCTCCTACTACGACCGGATGCCCGTGGGCTATCTGATGAGCCGGCTGACCAACGACACCCAGCGCATCGGCGACACCGTGGGCTGGTCCCTGGTGGACCTGTGCTGGGGCGCGGCCTACCTGGTGCTCTGCTCGGTGCTCATGATCAGCCAGAACGCCCCGCTGGGCCTGGCCGTCATGCTGGTCCTGCCTGCGCTTGCCGTCATCTCCTGGCGCTTCCAGAAGGGCATTCTGGAGAGTTACCGCCAGGTCCGCAAGCACAACAGCCAGATCACCTCTGCCTTCAACGAGGGCATCAACGGCGCCAAGACCACCAAGACCCTGGTCCGCGAGGAGATGAACAGCGAGGAATTCCACGAGATCGCCGAGGGCATGCGGAAATCCTCCGTGCGCGCAGCGACGCTCTCCGCCCTGTTCATGCCCATCGTGATCTCCCTGGGCTCCCTGGCCACGGCCTGGGTGCTGTGGCAGGGCAGCGCCGAGGTGCTCGAGCGCGTGGCGGGCGGCACGGGCATGACCGTCGGCGTGCTGCAGCTCTTCATCAGCTACACCGTGATGTTCTTCGTCCCCGTGCGGGACATCGCCCGGATCTTCGCCGAGCTGCAGTCCTCCCAGGCCGCCGCCGAGCGCGTACTGACCCTGCTGGACACACAGCCGGACATCGTGGACAGCCCGGAGGTGGAGGCCGTCTTCGGCGACAACTTCCACCCGAAAAAGGAAAACTGGCCGGCCATCCGGGGCGACATCACCTTTGAGGACGTGAGCTTCCGCTACAAGGACGGCGAGCAGGTGCTGACGCACTTTAACCTGCGGGTGAAGGCCGGCGAGACCATCGCACTGGTCGGCGAGACCGGCGCGGGCAAGTCCACCATCGTCAACCTGGTCTGCCGCTTCTATGAGCCCACCGAAGGGCGGGTCCTGATCGACGGCGTGGACTACCGGGAGCGCAGCCAGCTGTGGCTGCAGTCGAACCTCGGCTACGTGCTGCAGTCGCCGCACCTCTTCTCCGGCACGGTGGCGGACAACATCCGCTACGGCCGCCCGGACGCCTCCGACGCGGAAGTCGCCGCGGCTGCGCGGATGGTGGGCGCGGAGCCCTTCATCCTCGGCATGCAGGACGGCTATCAGGCCCAGGTCGGCGAGGGCGGCAGCCGCCTGTCCACCGGACAGAAGCAGCTGATCTCCTTCGCCCGCGCTCTGCTGACCAACCCGGCCATCTTTGTGCTGGACGAGGCCACCTCCTCGGTGGACACCGAGACCGAGCGCCTGATCCAGAGCGCCATCCAGACCACCCTGGCCGGCCGGACCTCCTTCATCATCGCCCACCGCCTGTCCACGATCCGCTCCGCGGACCGCATCCTGGTCATCCGGGACGGCAAGATCGCCGAGCAGGGCACGCACCGCCAGCTGCTGGCGCTGCAGGGCGAGTACTACCGCCTGTACACCAACCAGTTCCGGGACGAGGCCGGACGCGCGGCGCTGGAGAAGAACTGATACTATTGCTGCGTAAAACCTCATCCACCGCTGCGGCGGTCCCCCTTCCCCTTTCAGGGGAAGGAAAGGTTTCAATGCTATGCACGATCCCTCCCCTCTCCTGAAAGGAGAGGGGCCGGGGGTGAGGTTTCAATGGTGGCACACATTCATTCAATCATTTTGCATACTCATCAAAGAATCGTGTGAAAACGCTTTTCACACCAACGGAAAAACGCCCTTTCGGGCGTTTTTCCGTTGGCAGACTTTTACGCTGCGGGCTCCGCGGAAGACTCCGCCGGAGCGGGCTCTTCGGGCACCGGGATGCCGAGCTTCTGCAGCATCGTCTTGTAGGCGCAGTTCAGCTGGGCGTCGCTCAGGTCGCCCAGCTCGTAGCGGGGCGCGGCGTCCTCGGGCATCTCAATCTCCACGTCAGGCGCGATGCCGATGCCGTGCAGGGCAAAGTCATTGGGCGTGTAGTACTGCGCGACGGTCACCTGCATGCCGGCGCCCTCTTCGCCCACGGGGATCACGCTCTGCACGATGCCCTTGCCGTAGGTGTTCACACCCACCACCGTGGCCCCGGCCCGGTCCTTCAGGCAGCCCGTCAGAATCTCGGAGGAGGAGGCGGTGTACTCATTGACCAGCATCACCAGCGGGAGATCGATCTCCTTGCCGTCCGTGGTGGTGCGGTAGTACTCGCGGGTGCCGTCCTTGTACTGCAGATAGCACACCGTGCCGTAGGGCAGGAAGATGTCCGCGATGGACTGGGCGTCGTTGACCCAGCCGCCGCCGTTGTCCCGCAGGTCGATGATGATGCCCTGCGCGCCGTCCGCGACGAGCTTGTCCACGGCCGCCTTGAACTCGGCCGCGCACTCGCCGGCGAACTGGTAAAGCGTCACCAGGCCCACCTGGTTCTCCAGCATGATGCTGTCCACCCGGTTGATGCTCACGATGGCGCGGGTCATGGTAACCGTGTACTCCTCGCCGTCCCGGATCAGGGTGACCGCCACGTCCGTACCGGGGGTACCCCGCATGATGGCCACGGCATCATCGAGGTTGTCCGCCGTGACGAACAGGTCCTCAACCTTGTACAGCAGATCCCCACGCTGGATGCCCGCCGCCATGGCCGGGGTGCCGTTGAAGACCCGGGAGATGGTGCACAGGCCCGTCAGGTAGTTGGCGGAGATCTCCATGCCCACGCCCGCGTACTCGCCCTCGTCCTCTTCCCACAGCTTGGCGTACTCCTCGGGCGTGTAGTAGAAAGTGTAGGGATCGCCGATGGCTTCGAGCGCGCCGGCCGCGGCGCCTTCCACCATGGTCTTCTCGTCCACATCCTGATAGTAGTATTCCTCGGCGATGCCCATGGCCTCGATGACCGTGTCAAACTGCCTGTACTTTTCGTACAGCTCGCGGCTGATTGTGACCGTGTCGCCGCTGTCGCCGGTGCTGCCGGCCGCGGCGGTGCCCGTGCCGGTCTCCACGGCGGATGTCATGCTCGTCAGCCCCGCCATGGGCAGCAGCGCGCAGGAAGAGAGCAGGCAAAGGCAGAGTACGAGACAGAGAGACACCAGAATGCCCTTTTTCATGGTCAAAGCCTCCATTTGGGATGGTCATTGTTGTCTCCGCCCAGCGTCAGCAGCAGGCGGAAGGTGACCGCGTCGTCGAAGGAGCGCAGATCCAGGCCTGTGGCCTGCTGCAGCTTGTCGAGCCGATAGACCAGCGTGTTGCGGTGGATGTGCAGCTGCCGAGCCGTATCGGACAGGTTCAGGTTGGAGCGGAGGAAGGCCGCGGCTGTGGAGAGCAGCTCCCCGGTGAGGATGCGCTCGGACTGCCGGTTGAACAGCAGCGCGCGGTACGCATCCGCCTTCTCCGGCGGAAGGTCGTGCAGGATGCGCTCCGGCACCAGCCTTCCCCAGACAAAGAGCGCGTCCCCGGCTGAGAAGCGGGCGCCGATGCGGATGGCCTCCCGGGCCTGCCGGTAGCTGTCCTGCAGCGCCTCCGCCGTCCCGACCGCGTCGCCGACGCCAATGCGCAGGGTCACGCCCAGCTCCTCCAGCGCCGTCTCCTGCAGCGCCCGGGCGTACTCGGTGACGTCCGTCAGGGTGTCGCCCTCCAGCAGGGTTTTGATCAGCGCCAGCTCACCCTGAGCCGGAGTGCACAGCACGTCCGCCCGCTGCAGCGGCACCGCGTCCCGCAGCATCCGCGTGTGGCCGGGCTCGCCCGGCTGCAGCAGCAGCACGCAGCGCAGGGCCGGCGGGAGGGGGTCGCGCTCCGCCTCCTCCGGGGTGAGGGTTCCGAGCAGGCGCGCGGTCCAGGGGTCCGTCGCCGGACCGTCCCGGCGCAGGGCGGCCGCAAGGGCTTCCGCCAGGGCCAGCTGCGCCTCGCCACCCGGTTCATCCGGCGCGCAGGTCACCGCCAGGCCGCCCGGCAGCATCCGGCACAGCGCTTCCGGTGGCACCTCGTCCGCGGGAATCACGCACAAACCTGGCGCAGACGCCGCCAGCGCCTGTCGCAGCCGGTCCCGCAGCGTGATTTCCGCCATCTTTGCGCTCCCTCCCGTTCCCGCCCATTATAGCACAATTCTCCCGGGAAGAAAAGCACTCCCTCCGCCGGGATATCCCGCGATTTGTAAACTTTTTGCGAAATCCGGCGCAGAAACCCCGCGCAGCTGTCCTTCCGTTCTGTTGCAAGTGCCCGGAATCCGTGATACAATGGGGCAAAGAGGTGATGCGCATGCTGATCATGGTGACCGGCGCGAAAGGGCTGCTGGGGCAGGAGATCCTGCGCCGGCTGCGGACGCTGGGCATCCCCTGCACGGGGGTGGGCCGGGAGGACTTCGACGTGACGGATCCCGAGGCGGTGTACAGCGCCGTGAACCGGGAGGCGCCGGACGTCATCATCCACTGCGCCGGATACACCGCGGTGGACCAGGCCGAGACCGAGCCCGCCGCGTGCTGCAGGGCCAACGCCATGGGCAGCCTGTACCTGGCCCGCGCGGCCCTGTCCGTGCACGCCAAACTCTGCCTGATCTCCTCGGACTATGTCTTCGGCGGGGACGCGGAGGGCGAGCTGGACACGGACAGCCCCTGCAATCCGCGCAACGTTTACGGGCTCAGCAAGCTCCAGGCGGAGGACGCGGTGCGCTCCGTCATGACGCGCTTTTTCATCGTCCGCACCGCCTGGCTCTTCGGCCGGGGGCCCTGCTTTCCCCGCACGATGCTGCAGCTGGGCCGGGAGAAGCCGGAGGTCCGCGTGGTCTGCGACCAGTTCGGCAGTCCCACCTACGCCCCGGATCTCGCCGACTTCCTCTGCAATCTGGTCCGGACGGACCGCTACGGCATCTGTCATGCCACCAACGAGGGCTTCTGCTCCCGGGCGGAGTTCGCCGAGGAGGTCTTCCGCTGCGCCGGCCTGCCCGCGCAGGTGATCCCCATCCCCTCCTCCGCCTTCCCCGCCCCGGCCCGCCGCCCCGCCAACGCCCGCCTGAGCAAGGCCTCCCTGGACCGGAACGGCTTCCCCCGCCTCCCACCCTGGCAGGACGCCGTAAAGCGCTGGCTCATGTCCGAATCCCAAACCCCAAATTCATAATTCCGCATTCCGAATTCCGCATTCCGAATTCAAAAACCCGCCGGATCGCTCCGACGGGATTCTTTATGCAGTTCAGCCCTGCTTCTGCTTGTGCTTGGGATTCTCGCAAATCACCATGACCCTGCCCTTGCGCTTGATGATCTTGCACTTTTCGCAAATCGGCTTGACACTCGGCCTGACTTTCATGGCATGTTCCTCCTTTGCTCGGGTGAAATCAGCTCTTGCTGCGCCAGGTGATCCGACCGCGGGTCAGATCATAGGGCGAAAGCTCGACAGTAACTTTGTCTCCGGGGTAGATGCGGATGAAGTTCTGACGCATCTTGCCGGAGATGTGTGCCATGATCTGGTAGCCGTTGGAAAGCTCCACCCGGAACATGGCGTTGGGAAGGGCCTCCACGACCTTTCCGTCCATTTCAATGACATCGTCCTTGGACAAGTTTTCAGTCCTCCTTGCACAGGGGCTGTCCGGGGTCAAACCCGTTTTCGCCGAGGAAGCGGCGGATGTCGCTGTCCTTCAGCCGGTTCTCCGTCAGCAACTGCTGATAGGTCTCCATCTTCACGGGACTTGGCCTGAGATGTTTGGTTTTTTTCTTTTTGGGGCGATCCAGCTTGCGGGTCCTGCCGTCGCTCATCAGGACGAAGCCTTCCTCCGGCACGCCGATCACCACAAAGCTGCGCTTTCGGTCGCGCCCCTGCAGCGAGGTCACGACGCGTCCCACCTCAAAGGGTATCGGTTCCATCGTCCAGCTCCTTCCAGTCGAAGCCCGGCAGGGTCAGGATTTCCGGCAGGCCATCCTCGCCGACGGCCAGCGTGTGCTCGTAGTGGGAGCAAACGCTGTGGTCCACGGTCCGCATGCCCCAGCCGTCGTCGTCCTGGCTCAGGTGCCAGTCCCCCATGGCGATCATGGGCTCGACGGCGATGGTCATGCCGGGATACAGGCGCTGGCCGTGGCCCGGGAGACCGAAGTTGAACACCGCGGGCTCCTCGTGCATTTCCCGGCCGATGCCGTGACCGGTCAGGTCCCGGATCACGCCGTAGCCGTTGGCCTCCGCCAGGGTCTGAACCGCGTGGCCGATGTCACCCAGGCGGTTGCCCTTCACCGCGGCGCGTGCGCCCTCGAAGAAGCAGCGCTCAGTGACCGCAATCAGCTTCAAAGCCTCGGCGGAGGCCTCTCCCACCGGGATTGTCAGCGCGCTGTCGGCCTGCCAGCCGTCGAGCACCAGGCCGCAGTCCAGAGACAGAATGTCTCCCTCCCGCAGCACCTGCCTGTCCGAGGGGATGCCGTGGACCACGCAGTCGTTGACCGACGTGCACAGGCTGGCGGGAAAGCCCTCGTAGCCCAGAAAGGACGGGGTCGCGTGATGCTTCCGGATCAGATCCTCCGCCAGGCGGTTGAGGCCGCCGGTGGTGACGCCCGGCCGGACCGCCTGCTTCACGGCCTGCAGCACTTCGTACAGCAGCGCGCCGGCTTCCCGCATTTTGGCGATCTGGACCGGATTCTTCAGCGTGATCATGCCTTGAGCGCCTTCAGGATCTCATCGAAAATGGCATCCATGTCGCCCGCACCGTCCACCTTGACCAGCTTGCCGCGGCCCTGGTAGAAGTTCACGAGGGGCTCGGTTTTGGCGTGGTAGGAGTTCAGGCGGTTCAGGACCGTCTCGGCCTTGTCGTCGTCCCGCTGGATCAGCGGTTCGCCGCAGTTGTCGCAGGTGGTCTTGCCGTTCAGCCGGCTCTCGTGATAGGTGGCCCCGCACTTGAGGCACACCCGGCGGCCGGAGATGCGCTTGATCAGCACTTCGTCCGCCACGTCCAGCTCCACGACCTTGTCGATGGAGGCAATGCCTTCCAGCGCTTCCGCCTGGGGAACCGTGCGGGGGAAACCGTCGAGGATGTAGCCGTTTTTGCAGTCGTCTGCCTGAAGGCGCTCTTTGACGATGGCAATGATGACGTCATCCGGCACCAGTCCGCCCGCGTCCATGTAGCTCTTTGCCTTCAGGCCCGTGGGGGTCTGCTCCTGGATGGCACGCCGGAGCATGTCGCCCGTGGAGATCTGCGGGATGTTCAGGGCTGCGCAGATGCGCTGCGCCTGTGTTCCCTTGCCTGCGCCGGGGGGGCCCAGAAAAATGATGTTCATTCTGCCGCTCCTTTCCAGTCAGGTCCACGCACAGGCCATGCGCCCGCTCCGGGCGCATGGCCGTGCAGTTCTCACATAAAGCCGCCCTTTTCGATGTCCATGTCGATGCCGCGGATGCTCATCTCGCCCTGGATGGTGCGGATGGTTTCCAGCGCCACGGACACAGCGATCAGGATCGAGCTGGCCGCGAAGGGGATCGACACGTGCATCAAATGCATCAGCAGCGTCGGGATCGCCGACAGCACCGCCAGGAACAGGGCCGCGAACAGGTTCAGGCGGCTCACCACCGTCTGCAGGTAGTTGCGGATGTTCTTGCCGCGCTGACCGGGGATGGTGGCGCCCTGCATGATCAGCTGCTCCGCCTGCTTGGCGGGGTCAAAGCTGATGGAGGAATAGAAGTAGGTGAAGGCCATGATCAGCAGCGCAGAGACGATCAGGAAGCACCAGATGCCGCTGCCGCCCTGAGACATGTAGGTGTTCCACCAGGCCAGGAAGGAGCCCGCAGGCGCCTGGCCGGTCATCGGGTCCACCTTGGTGAACATCTGCGCGATGGTGCCCGGGAAGGACAGGAACGCGTAGGCGAAGATCAGCGGCATGACGCCCACGGAGACAACCTTCAGGGTCAGGCGGGTGTTCTGGCCGCCGTAGACGCGGCGTCCCTTGGTCTGCTTGGCGATCTGCAGCGGGATCCGGCGCTCGGCCAGTTCCACAAAGGTCACCACAACAGTCATCAGCACCGAGGTCACCACGATGACGGCCAGGGTCACCCAGCCGCTGGCATAGCCTGCAAAGGTCGCGCCGCTGCCGGCCTGGAAGGCCCGGACAACGCCGTTGAACAGGTTGCTCATGATGCCCACGAAGATCAGCAGGGAGATGCCGTTGCCCACGCCCTTGTCGGTGATGCGCTCGCCGATCCACATGGCCAGCGCCGTGCCGGCTGCCATGGACAGGCCGCACAGGAGCCAGTTGATGAAGCCGGCCTTGACGAAGCCCAGGCTCATCATGATGCCGATGGCCTGCACAGCGGCAAGCGCCACGGTGACATAGCGGGTGATGCGGTTGATCTTTTCACGGCCCGCGCCGGTCTCATCGTTCTGCAGCCGCTCCAGCGCCGGGACGGCGATGCACAGCAGCTGCATGATGATGCTGGCGTTGATGTAGGGCGAGATGCCCATGGCCATGATCGTGCCCTCGGACATGGCGTTGCCGGTCATCATGTTGACCAGGTCCAGCAGGCCGCCGGAGCTGGTATACAGGCTGACCGCGTTACGGTCCAGGCCCGGGGCCCAGACGACGCTCAGCAGCCGGAAGAGCACCAGCATGCCCAGGGTGTAGAGAATCTTCTTGCGGAGTTCCGGGGTTTTCCAGATCTGACGCAGACTGTTCAGCATGTCAGATCACCTCGGCTTTCCCGCCGAGTGCCTCGATCTTTTCCTTTGCTGAGGCGGTAAACTTGGCGGCCTTGACGGTCAGCTTCTTGGTGAGATCGCCGTTGCCCATGATCTTCACGCCGCCCAGTTCCTTCTTGATAATTCCGGCGTCCTTCAGGGCCTGAGCGTCAACTACCGCGCCATCCTCAAAGACTTCCAGGCGCTCGACGTTCACGGCTGCATAGTCCGTGCCAAAGATGTTGTTGAAACCCTTCTTGGGAACACGGCGATACAGGGGCATCTGGCCGCCCTCGAAGCCGGGCCGCTTGCCGCCGCCGGAGCGGGCCTTGGCGCCCTTGTGTCCTTTGCCGGAGGTCTTGCCCAGACCGGAGCCAACGCCGCGGCCCAGCCGCTTCTTCGCGGTGGTGGAGCCTTCGGCGGGCTGCAGTTCATGCAGTTTCATCGTCCGTCCCTCCTTACTCGTTCACTTCTTCGACCTTCACCAAGTGTTTCACGGCGAAGATCTGCCCGCGGATGCAGGGGTTGTCGGGCTGGATCACATGGTGACCCACCTTCTTGAGGCCCAGGGCGGCCACGGTGGCCTTGTGCTTGGGCAGGGAGGCGATGGGAGACTTGACGAGCGTAATCTTCAGTTTCATGTCTCTCTCCTCCTTAACCCAGCAGCTCTTCCACGGTCTTGCCGCGCATCTTGGCAACCTGCTCGGGGCTGCGCAGGAGCTTGAGGGCTTCCAGCGTCGCCTTGACCATGTTGATGGGGTTGTTGGTGCCGAAGGACTTGGTGCGGATGTCCTTCACACCGGCCATCTCCAGCACGGCACGGGCCGCGCCGCCGGCGATGACGCCCGTGCCCTCGGGGGCGGGGATCAGCACCACCTTGGCGGTGGAGTAGTACCCGGTGACCTCGTGCGGGATCGTGGTGCCGGTGATCGGCACATCGATCAGCGTTTTCTTGGCGTCCTCGTTGGCCTTGCGGATGGCCTCGGGGATTTCAACAGCCTTGCCCATGCCGGCAGAGACCTTGCCCTGCTCGTTGCCCACGACCACCAGCGCGGAGAAGCGCATATTGCGGCCGCCCTTGACGGTCTTGGACACGCGGTTGACAGCAACCAGGCGATCTTTGAATTCACTTTGCTGTTCGAAGCGTTGCATTTGCGTGTGTCCTCCCTTTCTCAGAATTCGAGGCCGGCTTCGCGGGCACCCGCGGCAACCTCTGCGACGCGTCCGGTGTAGACATAGCCGCCGCGGTCAAACACCACGGTGGTGATGCCGGCCTGCTTGGCGCGCTCGCCCACGAGCTTGCCCACCAGCTTGGCGGCACCCTTCTTGTCCACATCGTCGAGCTGGCCCTTCAGCTGCGGGTCCAGCGTGGAAGCGCTGACCAGGGTCACGCCCTTCACGTCGTCGATAATCTGAGCCTGGATATGCTTGTTGGAACGATAGACAGACAGGCGCGGCATGTCAGGGGTGCCGCTGATCTTCTTGCGGACGCGGGCATGCCGGATCTCGCGGATCTCATTGCGGTCACGCTTGTTGAACATTTGCAGTCACTCCCTCTCTTACTTCTTACCGGTCTTGCCTTCCTTGCGGCGGATGTGCTCACCCTGGTACTTGATGCCCTTGCCCAGATAGGGTTCCGGCTTGCGGATGGCACGGATGTCCGCGGCGAGGTTGCCGACCTGCTGCTTGTTGGCGCCCTTGATGACCATGGTGGTATCGTTGGGCGTCTCAAAGGTAATGCCTTCCGGCGCTTCCAGCACCACGGGGTGGGAGAAGCCGATGGCGATGTTCAGGGTCTTGCCGGAGTTCTCGGCCTTGGCCTTGTAGCCGGTGCCGACCATCTCCAGCGTCTTGGCGAAGCCGTCGGTCACGCCCACGACCATGTTATGGATCAGGGCGCGGTACAGGCCGTGCATGGCCCGGCTGTTCTTGTCCTCGGCATGGCGTTCGACGTGGAGCACACCGGCATCCTTCTTCACGGTGATTGCCTTGTTGACCTGCTGGCAGAGGGTGCCCTTGGGGCCCTTCACCGTCACCAGGTTGTTCTCGTCAATCTCCACCGTCACGCCCGCGGGGACTGTGATCGGAAGTCTTCCGATACGAGACATTTTTTCACACCTCCATGAACGTGTCGGTCTTACCAGATGTAGGCGAGCACTTCGCCGCCGATTTCCTGCTTGCGGGCTTCCTTGTCCGTCATCACACCCTTGGAGGTGGAGACGATGGCGATGCCCAGGCCGCCCAGAACCTTGGGCAGCTCCTCGCAGGTCGCATAGACCCGCAGGCCGGGCTTCGAGATGCGCTTCAGGCCCGCAATGACAGGGGTGGAGCGGTTCGCTCCGGCATACTTCAGGACGATCTTGATCTGTCCCTGCACGCCGTCGTCGATAAAGTCCACGCTCTTGACATAGCCCTCGTTCAGCAGAATCTTCGCGATGGCCTTCTTGGTATTGCTGGCGGGCAGGACCACGGCGTCGTGCCGGGCGACCTGCGCGTTGCGAATGCGGGTGAGCATATCGGCGATGGGATCATTCACAACCATGATGGTACCTCCTTCCGTTTTCTCCCCGCTTACCAGCTGGCCTTGCGGACGCCGGGGATCTGACCCTTGTAGGCCAACTCTCTGAAGCAGATGCGGCACACGCCGTAGCGGCGCAGCACAGAGTGCGGCCGGCCGCAGAGGCGGCAGCGCGTGTAGGCCCGGGTGGAAAACTTCGCCGGGCGCGACTGCTTGACTTTCATGCTTGTTTTAGCCACGTGCGTTTCCTCCTTCTCTTACGCCTTCGCGAAGGGCATGCCCAGCGCAGCCAGCAGTTCCTTGCACTCCTCGTCGGTCTTGGCGGTGGTGACGAAGATCATCTCCATGCCGCGGATCTTCTCGACCTTGTCATAGTCGATTTCCGGGAAGAGCAGCTGCTCCTGGATGCCCAGGGCGTAATTGCCGCGGCCGTCGAAAGCCTTGGCGGAAACACCGTGGAAGTCGCGGACGCGGGGAAGCGCCACGCTGACGAGCTTGTCCATGAATTCTTCCATGCGCGCGCCGCGCAGGGTGACCTTCGCGCCCACGTTCTGGCCCTCACGGACCTTGAAGTTGGCGATGGATTTCTTGGCCTTGGTCACCAGCGGCTTCTGGCCGGAGATGGTGGCCAGCTCGGACAGGGCCAGCTCCAGGGCTTTGGCGTTGTCCTTGCAGTCGCCCAGACCCATGTTGATCACAATCTTGGACAGCTTGGGAACTTCCATGGGGTTCTTGTAGCCGAACTTCTGCTTCAAGGCAGGAACAGCTTCGGCCAGATACTTTTCCTTGATGCGGGTAGCCATCCGCTTTTCCTCCTTCTATCAGTCGATCTCAGCGCCGCACTTCTTGCAGACGCGGATCATCTCGCGGACCTTCTTGCCCGCGTCGTTGGTGCTCACGTTCACCTTGTGGTTCACGCGGGTCGCCTTGTTGCACTTGGGGCAGACCAGCATCACGTTGCTGGCGTCGATCGGCATGGTCTTCTGCACAATGCCGCCGGGCTGGCTCTGGTTGCGGGCCTTTTGATGCTTGGTGGCCTGGTTGACGCCTTCCACGCTCACACGGCCGGTCTTGGGGAACGCCGCGATGATCTTGCCCTTCTTGCCCTTGTCCTTGCCGGAGATGACAACGACTGTATCGTTCTTTTTCACGTGCATCGTTTTTCCCTCCTCACAGCACTTCCGGAGCCAGGGAGACGATCTTCATGAAGTTCTTCTCGCGCAGCTCACGGGCAACCGGTCCGAAGATACGGGTTCCCTTGGGAAGCATCTGATCGTTGATGATGACGGCGGCGTTGTCGTCAAACTTGATGTAGCTGCCGTCGGGGCGGCGCTTGTTCTTGCGCACACGGACGATCACGGCCTTGACCACATCGCCCTTCTTCACCTGGCCGCCGGGGTTGGCGCTCTTCACGCTGGCCACGATGACATCGCCAACGGTGCCGTCACGGCGGAAAGAACCGCCCAGCACGCGGATGCACATGATTTCTTTGGCGCCGGAGTTGTCGGCGACGGTGAGTCGCGTTTGCGGCTGAATCATGGTATGTCTTCCTCCTTACAATGCGGGCTCACTTGGCCTTTTCGATGATCTCAACCAGGCGCCAGCGCTTGTCCTTGCTCAGCGGCCGGGTCTCCATCACGCGGATGGTGTCGCCGATGCCGCACTCGTTGTTCTCGTCGTGCACCTTGAGCTTGCTGGTGCGGTTCATAATCTTGCCGTACAGGGGATGACGGACGCGGGTCTTGATCTGGATGACGCAGGTCTTGTCCATCTTGTCGCTGATCACGACGCCGATCCGGGTTTTGCGAAGTCCTCTCTCTTCAGTCATTGAAGCGGCTGCCTCCTTTCAGTCCTTACGCCTGTGCCTTCTGGCGCAGGACGGTCTTGGCCCGGGCGATGTCCCGCTTCACGGCGGTAATCTGCTTCGGGTTCGAGAGCTGGCCGGTCGCCAGCTGGAAACGAAGGTTGAACAGCTCGGTCTTCAGTTCTGCGACCTTTTCGGTCAGCTGCTCAGGGGACATATCCAGGAACTCTTTTGCCTTCATGACTGTTCACCACCCGCTTCGGTCGTCGCCTCGTCCTGGCGCACAATGATCTTGGTCTTCAGGGGCAGCTTGTGGGAAGCCAGACGCAGTGCTTCGCGGGCGGTCTCATCCGGAACGCCCTTGATCTCGAACAGCACGCGGCCGGGCTTGACCACTGCGACCCAGTATTCCGGGGAGCCTTTGCCGGAACCCATGCGGGTCTCGGCGGGCTTCTCGGTCACGGGCTTGTCGGGGAAAATCTTGATCCACACCTGGCCGCCGCGCTTGGTGTAGCGGGTCAGGGCGATACGGGCAGCCTCGATCTGCTGGCTGGTCACCCAGCAGGGCTCGGTGGCCTGCAGGCCGTAATCACCGTAGGCCAGGAAATTGCCGCGATGGGCCGCGCCTTTCATGCGGCCGCGGAAAACCTTGCGGCGCTTGACTCTCTTGGGCATCAGCATAGGTTACTTGACCTCCTTCGCAGCAGGGGCTTTCTTGGCCCTGGGCAGGATCTGTCCCTTGTAGATCCAGACCTTGACGCCCAGACGGCCGTACGTGGTCTTCGCTTCGGCAAAGCCGTAGTCGATGTTGGCGCGCAGGGTCTGCAGCGGGATGGAACCCTCGTGGTAGGACTCGCTGCGGGCGATGTCCGCGCCGCCGATCCGGCCGGAAACCGCGCACTTGATGCCCTTGACGCTGTTGGACTTCATCGCGGTCTGGATGGACTTCTTCATCGCGCGGCGGAAGCTGATGCGCTTCTCGAGCTGCTGGGCGATGTTCTCGGCGACCAGCTGCGCGTCGGAGTCGGGCTGCCGGACTTCCATCACGTTGATGTGGCAGTTCTTGCCCAGGAAGGCCTGCACGTCGGCCTTCAGCTTCTCGATGTTGGCGCCCTTGGGGCCGATGATCATGCCGGGCTTGGAGGTGAAGATGTTCACCGTCACCGTGGCCGCGGTGCGCTCAATGTCGATGTGGCTGATGCCGGTGGCGTAGTACTTTTCCTTGAGCATCTCGCGGAGTTTGAAGTCCTCCACGATGTTGTTGGCAAAATCCTTCTTGCTGGCATACCAGCGCGTGCTCCAGTCATAGATCACGCCGACGCGGGCGCCGTGAGGATTGACTTTCTGACCCATATCGAAACCTCCTTCGCCTTACTGCTTCTGGTCCAGCACCACGCTGATGTGGCTGGTGCGCTTGAGAATGGGAGAAGCGCTGCCGCGGGAGCGGGCGATGTAACGCTTCAGTGTGGGGCCGGGATTGGCGTACACTTCGGCGACGTAGAGGTCCTTACGGTTCATCTCCAGGTTGTTCTCCGCGTTGGCGATGGCGCTGTTGAGCACCTTGAGCACCACGGGAGCCGCCGCCTTGGGCGTGAACTTCAGAATAGCCTGGGCTTCTTCCGCACCCTTGCCGCGGATCAGATCGATGACGATCTTGACCTTGCGAGGGGAGATGCGGACAAATTTGGCATGCGCCTGGGGACGCTTGTCGGCGCTCTCACGGCGGGCCGCCGTCTTCACCTTGGAACGGGTTGCCATTTCGTGTCACTCCTCTCGCTTACTTGCCGCCCTTGTCACCGCTGTGGCCGCGGAAGGTGCGGGTCGGGGCAAACTCACCCAGCTTGTGGCCGACCATGTCCTCGGTCACGTAGACCGGCACATGCTTGCGGCCGTCATGCACGGCGATGGTGTGTCCCACAAACTCCGGGAAGATGGTGGAGGACCTGGACCAGGTCTTCAGCACGGCTTTCTTGCCGGAAGCATTCATTTCCTGAACGCGCTTGTACAGCGCTTCCTGTACATAGGGGCCTTTCTTAACGGAACGGCTCATTCGTCAGTTGCCTCCTTCCAGTGCGGCTCACTTGTTGCCGGCACGCTTGATAATCATCTTGTTGGAATACTTCTTGTGCTTCCTGGTCTTGTAACCCAGAGCGGGCTTGCCCCAGGGAGTCACAGGAGCAGGCATACCGACAGGGCTCTTGCCCTCGCCGCCGCCGTGCGGGTGATCGTTGGGGTTCATGACGACGCCGCGGACGGTGGGCCGCACGCCCATGTGGCGCACACGGCCGGCCTTGCCCAGGCGGACGTTCTCGTGATCGGTGTTGCCCACGGTGCCGATGGTCGCCTTAGCGTTGAGCGGGAACTTCCTCATTTCGCCGGAGGGCAGACGCACGGTGGCATAGCCGTTCTCCTTGGCCATGAGCTGCGCGCTCAGGCCAGCGGAGCGGACCAGCTGGCCGCCGCGGCCGGGCTTGACCTCGATGTTGTGGATCAGCGTGCCCACGGGGATGTTGTTCAGGGGCAGCGCGTTGCCGGGCTTGATGTCAGCGGACTCGGAGGAGACGACGGTGTCGCCGACCTTCAGGTCCAGGGGCGCCAGGATGTAGCGCTTCTCGCCGTCCACATAGTGCAGCAGCGCGATGAACGCGGAGCGGTTGGGGTCGTACTCGATGGCGGCCACCTTGGCCGGGACTTCCAGCTTGTCGCGCTTGAAGTCGATGATGCGGTACTTCTGCTTGTTGCCGCCGCCCTGGTGACGCACGGTGATCTTGCCCTGCTTGTTGCGGCCGGCGTTCTTCTGCTTGTATTCCGTCAGGCTCTTTTCGGGGGCCTTCTTGGTGATCTCCTCGAAGGTCAGCACCGACATAAAGCGCCGGGCGGGCGAAGTCGGCTTGTAATTTCTGACTGCCATTGTTCTGTCCTCCCTGCTTTATTGTGCCATGCCCTCGAAGAACTTGATGGGCTTGGAGTCCTTCTTCAGGGTCACGTAGGCTTTCTTGACCTCCGGGGTGCGGCCGGAGTGGAGTCCCTGGCGCTTGATCTTGCCCAGGGTGCGCACGGTGTTGACCTTGTCGACCTTGACGCCGTCGTCGGCGAAGACCTTCTCCACCGCCATCTTGATCTCGGTCTTGGTGGCCGTCACCGGCACCTCGAAGATGTAGCGCTTGTCTTCGATGCCCTCATACGCCTTCTCGGTGAGGACGGGGCGCACGATGATGTCATGCGGGTCTTTCATGATGCGTAAACCTCCTCCACAGCCTGAAGCGCGGCCTTGGTGATGACCAGCTTGCCGGCGTTCAGAATCTCGTAAACGTTGAGGGTGTTGGCGTAGATGGTCTTGGCCTCGGCCAGGTTGCCGGTGGCGCGGACCACGTTCTCGTCCCGCTCGGGCAGGACCACCAGCGCCTTCTTCTCGGCGTTGAGGGCCTTGAGGACGCCGGCCATCAGCTTGGTCTTGCCTTCCTTGAGGTTCAGCTCGTCCACCACGATGATGTCACCGTCGTTCAGGCGGGAGGTGAGGGCGGAGCGGAACGCCAGGCGGCGGACCTTCTTGGGCACCGCGATGAAGTAGTCGCGGGGCTTGGGGGCGAAGACCACGCCGCCGTGCTTGAACTGAGGCGCGCGGTTGCCATGGTGCCGGGCGTTGCCGGTGCCCTTCTGGCGATAGATCTTGCGGCCGCCTCCGCGAACCTCGCCGCGGGTCTTGGCGCTCTGGGTGCCCAGGCGCTGCGCGGCCAGATAGCTGCGGACCACCAGGTGCATGGCGGCAACATGGACCGGCGCGGCGAAGAGCTCTTCGCTCAGCTCCACCTCGCCGATGGCTTTGCCTTCCATATTATAAAGAGCAGTCTTAGGCATGTTTCAAATCCTCCTTGCACTCAGGCCTTGACGCTGTCGCGGACCGTCAGCACCGTGCCGTTGGGTCCGGGAACCGCGCCCTTGACCAGCAGCAGATTGCGCTCCGCATCCACGCTGACCACTTCCAGGTTCAGGATGGTGACGCGCTCCACGCCGGTGCGTCCCGCCATGTGCTTGTTCTTGAACACACGGGAGGGGTCGGAGTTGGCGCTCATGGAACCCACGCCGCGGTGGTACTTGGAGCCGTGCTCCATGGGACCGGTGTGGGCGTTCCAGCGGGCGATGGGGCCCTGGGTGCCCTTGCCCTTGGAGGTGCCGGTGATGTCGATCCGGTCGCCTTCCGCGAAGACGTCAACCTTGATCTCGTCACCGACCTTGTAGCCGCTGCAGTCGTCCAGCCGGAGCTCGCGCACGACCCGCTTGGGGGCGATGCCGGCCTTCTTGAAGGTGCCCTGCTCGGGCTTGTTCAGCAGCTTCGCGGCGCGCTTCTCGGTCAGGTCGCCGAAAGCAACCTTCAGCGCGCAGTAGCCGTCGCTCTCAACGGTCTTGTTCTGCATGACGGTGCAGGGGCCCGCTTCGATCACCGTGACCGGCACGAGGCGGCCGTCCTTGGTAAAGATCTGCGTCATGCCGATCTTTTTCCCAACGATCGCTTTCTTCATCTTAACTTCCTCCTGCCTCTCACAGCTTCATCTCGATATCGACACCAGCAGGAAGTTCGAGCTTCATCATGGCGTCCACCGTCTTGGGGTTGGGGTTGACAATATCGATGAGCCGCTTGTGGGTGCGGCGCTCGAACTGCTCACGGCTGTCCTTGTACTTGTGCGGCGCGCGCAGGATGGTGACGATCTCGCGCTCGGTGGGCAGCGGGATCGGGCCAGAGACCTTCGCGCCGGTCCGCTTGGCCGTCTCGACGATGCGAGCCGCGGACTGGTCGATGAGGGTGTGCTCGTACGCTTTGAGCTTGATCCGGATTTTCTGATTGGCCATTGATGTTCCTCCTTGTTCGTTCTCGTTTGCTGCTCGGCAGCCCACTGCAGGTGCAGGCTCCGGCGCTTCGAGTCCGTTCGCCCGATTGTCGGGCTGGTCCCCTGTAATTACCCGTTTGGCCTGACGGCAACTTACAGGTTCATCCCTGACAGACAACAGGTCTATTATACACAATCCTGTGGTGATTGCAAGGGGGTTTTCGCCTCATTTTCAACTTTTTTTCGACTTTTTTCGCATCCTTCGTCCCCGGAAACGGCTTAACCATGCCGTTTCCCTCATCGCATTCATAACCACGTTTCCGAGCGTGTTTATCTTTTCGTCCGCTTCCGGCAATTCCCGGTCATGTTTCCGGCCCATCCCGAATCGCAAGGCCTGAGACCCTTTATTTATCTTGCTTTTCGGCTGCATTTTTGACCACTCTGCCGGGTGTGCGCATCTGTGTGGTGTCATCTGCACTGTGGAATGTTGCCTGATGCGGCCTGTCGGTTGATGCGATTCTTTCTATTTAA
>CAMKAE010000007.1 GCA_946410395.1 uncultured Clostridia bacterium | reverse complement strand
AAAAAAAGCGAAATCACTGGACAGTTTCAGAATGATTTGCTATAATCATTCAGGAAGGAAAAAACCGATATCATGGGAGGATTGGATCATGTTCAAGCACAGCGGACAGAAACTCAAGATCATCGCCATCATCTGGTTTATCCTGTGCTGCGCGGCAGCAATCACCTTTGCCTGCGTGTACTGGTTCGGCGAATCGGAAACGGAGAAGAACTTCTGGATCGGCCTCGCGATTCTGGTGGGCGGCCTTTTCGCCTCCTGGCTCACTGCGCTGCAGACCTATGCGCTTGGGCAGGCCGCGGACCGCGCTGAGGCGGCGGCGGAGGATGCCCGCAGCGCCCTCAAGCAGATCAGCAAGCTGGATGACAAGATGGACACGGTGCCGGACACGCTGCTCGAGGGCCTGAAGAAAAAGAAGAAGAAGGACAAGGAAGCCTGACCGGAACAGGCGCGGCGCTTCCCGTGAACCGTCCCCGCGGGGACGGTTTTTGACTTCATCAAGGGCGGCACTGTCGAAAACAGATTGCGCTTGCGCGAAAACTGTGGTAATCTTTTGCGGAAAGGAGGGCGATCGGATGGACAGCCGGGAGACGGGCCGCATCGTGGTGGTGGCGGAAAAGCCCAGCGTCGGGCGGGACATCGCCAGGATCCTGGGCTGTCGGGACCGGGGCGAGGGCTGCCTGATCGGCGAACGGTATACCGTGACCTGGGCGGTGGGCCATCTGGTCACCCTCAAGGAGCCGGATGAGATGGATCCGGCATACAAGAAGTGGTCCTTCGACACCCTGCCCATGCTGCCGGAGGACATCCCGCTGAAGGTGATCGCCTCCTCCCGGGACCAGTACAAGGTGGTCAAAGCCCTGATCAACGCGCCGGAGACGGAAAAGGTCATCTGCGCGACCGACGCGGGGCGGGAGGGAGAACTGATCTTCCGCTACATCTATACCATGGCCGGGTGCAAAAAGCCGGTGGACCGCCTGTGGATCAACTCGATGACCGACGAGGCCATCCGGGAGGGCTTCCGGACGATCCAGCCGGGTGAAAAATACGACGGGCTGTACCGCTCGGCCCGGTGCCGCAGCGAGGCGGACTGGCTCGTGGGCATGAACGCCAGCAGGGCCTTCACCCTGCGCTACGGTGTGCTGCTCTCCGTGGGCCGCGTCCAGACCCCGACGCTGGCCCTGCTGGTTAAACGCCGCAAGGAGATCGAGGCCTTCAAGCCAGAGCCCTTCGCGGTGCTGACGGCAAACTTCGGGGACTATGAGGGTATGTGGTTCTCGGAGCAACGGGAGCCGGACAACCGCCTGAAGGACCGCACGGAGGCGGAAACCATGGCGGCCCGGGTACAGGGACAGGCCGCCCGGGTCGTCAGCGCAAAGACCGCGCGGAAGACGCAGCAGCCCCCACAGCTCTATGACCTGACCAGCCTGCAGCGTGACGCCAACAGCCTGCTGGGCTTCACGGCGGACAAAACCCTGAAGCTCGCTCAGTCGCTCTACGAGACCCACAAGGCGCTGACCTATCCCCGCACGGACAGCCGTTATCTCCCGCCGGACATGATCGCCAAAACGGCGGAGACCATCCGGATGCTGCCGCAGGCCTATCAGCCCTATGCGGCCGGCGCGCTGCCGGACGGCAAGCTGACCGTGACCCCGCGGACCTTCGACGCCTCCAAGGTGACCGATCACCACGCGCTGATCCCGACCGCGCACCGGGTGGACCCGGCAAAGTTCACGCCGGATGAGCGCGCGCTCTATGACCTGGTGGCCCGCCGACTTCTGGCGGCCTTCCATCCGGTTCACGTCTATGACGCCACCACGGTCGTCACCACGGTGGGGGAAGACACCTTCCGCACCCGGGGCAAGACGGTCATCGACGAGGGCTGGCGTGCGGTGCCGCCCACGGAGAAGCCCGTGAAGACACAGCGAAAAAAACAGGCCGACGAGGAGGACGAGGTCACGCTTCCGGTCCTGAAGGAAGGGGACAGCCGGACGGTGAAGAGCACCGCCGTCCGGGAGGATACCACGCGCCCGCCGGCCCAGATGACGGACGCCTCGCTGCTGGCCGCCATGGAGAACGCCGGGCGGGAGTCCGACGACCGCGAGATCGTCCGGCAGATGAAGGGCAGCGGCATCGGCACCCCGGCCACCCGCGCGGCCATCATCGAGCGATTGATCAAGGTGGGCTATGTGCTCCGGAGCAAGAAGCAGCTCCTGGCTACGGACAAGGGCGTGCAGCTCATCGGCGTCATGCCAGACGACCTGACGTCTGCTGAGACCACGGGCCGCTGGGAGCTGGCGCTGGACAAGATCGCGCATGGCGAACAGGACCCGGAGCGCTTCATGGAGGGGATCCGGCGCCTCTCGGCCTTCCTGGTGGAATACGCCCGGGACAAGGGCCCGAAGGTATCCTTCCCGCAGGAGGAGCTGCGCGGCAAGGGCCGGAGAAAGACCGCCGCACACCCTCTGCTCCCCGACTGTGTCTGCCCAGTCTGCGGAAAGGGCAAGATCGCTGAGAATACCAAAGGCTTCGGCTGTACGGAGCGGAACTGCAGCTTTATTCTCTGGAAGGACGGGCTGACCCGGGGCGGCGGGCCGGAACTCACCGCCAAGCTGATTCCCCTGATCCTGAATACCAGGACCGTGCGCGGCTCCACCGGCGTGATCCGGCTCAGCGATCAGCAGCTTACCTTTACACCCAACGGCGCGGACGCGCCGACGATATCACGAGCGATCCGATATGAAAAGAAAGGATGATCCCGATGGCAAACCTGCTCCGCAGCGACGAAATCGACCCGAAGTATCACTGGAACCTGGCGCACATTTTCCCGACCTTTGAGGCCTGGGAGGCAGCCTTCAAGGCCTGCGAGGCCGACATCCGGACCTTTGCGGCCCTGGACGGCCATGTGGCCGAGGACCCCCGCGGCGCTATCCGCACCTATTTCGAGATGCAGGACAGGCTGATGCCGGTGATGGACTATGCCTTCCTCAGCCGGGAAGCCGACAACGGCGATCCGAAGGCCCAGGCCATGTTCGGCCGCGTGATGGGGCTGGTGACGCAGGCGCAGGCGGCGGCGGCCTTCCTGGAGCCCGAGCTGCTGAGCCTGGATCTGGCTGTGCTGGAGGAGATTCAGAAGGATCCGGCCATGACCGACTACAGCGAGTTCGTGCGCCGGCTGATCCGCGAGAAGCCCCACACCCTGCCCAAGGAGGAGGAGCGCCTGCTGGCGTCGCTGGGCGAAGTGCTGGGCGCGCCGGACAACATCTACAGCATGATGACAGCCGTGGACCTGCATTTCCCGGACATGGAACTGCCCGACGGCACAAAGGCGACCCTGACCGACGGCACCTGGGGCCCCTTCCGCGAATCCGCCGACCGGAGCCTGCGCAAGCAGTCCTTTGAAAAGATCATGCAGGGCTACGGCGCCTTCGGCACCACCTTCGCCGCGATCTACGGCGCCAGCGTCAAGAAGGACTGCGCCACCGCCGCTGCCCGGCATTATCCGGACGCGCTGGCGGCCGCCATGGATCCGCTGGAGATCCCGCGCAGCGTGTACGAGAATCTGATTGCCGTGATCCACGAGTCCCTGCCGGTGCTGCAGGAATACCTGAAGCTGCGCAAGGAACTGATGGGCGTGGATGAACTCCACATGTACGATCTGTACTGCCCGCTGATCCCGGACTATACGATGGATATGCCCTACGAGAAGGCCTTTGACCTGGTGCTGGCCGGCCTCAAGCCCATGGGCGAGGACTACCTGGCCAAGCTGCGGGAAGCCCGTGACGGCGGCTGGATCGACGTGTATCCGGCGGTGGGTAAGTCCAGCGGCGCTTTCTCATCCGGCAGCCTGCGCCATGTGCATCCCTATGTGCTGCTCAACCACAACGACAACCTGGACAGCGCCTTCACCATCGCCCATGAGCTGGGCCACAGCATGCACTCCTTCTACTCCAACACCGCGCAGCCCCTGCCCAAGGCGGACTACAGTCTGTTTGTGGCGGAGGTCGCCTCCACCTGCAACGAGGCCGTGATGCTGCGGCATCTGCTGAAGGAATTCCCGGAGCCCAAGGCCCAGGCCTACCTGCTGAATCACTTCCTGGAGCAGTTCCGGACCACCTGCTTCCGCCAGACCATGTTCGCCGAGTTTGAGCTGATTGCCCACGGCATGGCCGAGCGGGGCGAGCCGCTGACGCGCGAAGCCCTGTGCGACGCGTACTACAAGCTCAACCAGACCTATTACGGCGAGAGCTGCACCGTGGACGAATGGATCGCCAACGAGTGGATGCGGATCCCGCACTTCTACCGAGCCTATTATGTGTATGTGTACGCCACCGGCCTGTGCGCGGCGATCACCCTGTCCGAGCGCATCCTGAACGAGGGGGAGAAGGCAGTAGCCGATGTGCGCAAGTTCCTCTCCGCCGGAAGCTCCGTGACGCCCATCGAGGCGCTGAAGCTGGCCGGTGTGGACATGGCTTCTCCGGAACCGCTCCGCAAGGCCATGAGCGTGTTCCGCGACACCCTGAAGCAGTTTGAGCAGGCCGTGAAGCAGCTGCGCTGAGAGGGAGGCCCGACATGAACGGTTACGACAAGGAGGAAGCCCTTCGGTTCATCCTGAAGCGGATCAACCGGCGCGAGCACGCGGAGCTGTCGGAGATCCTCGACAGCCTCATCGCCCAGGCCATCGACGCGGACATCGCCTTCATGCATGAGACCGGCGTCCTGGACGCGGACGGCAATGCCGGGGACGCGTACTACGAGGAGGACGACGCCTTCGAGTACATCGTGGAGACTCTGGCCGCGGCCAACGCGCTCTCCCCGGAGGCGGCGGTGAAGATGGCCTCCCTGGTGGATGACTTCATGGACTTCCAGCAGGACTACCTCGTTTACAAGGGCCTGGTGCAGGACGAGGACTGACGCTTGACAAACCCCAGACCCGCTGGTTATAATGCCGGCGAGTACCTACAATGCGGCATTGGAGGTTGATGCCCATGGAGAGCATGGAAGCCCTGTTTGGCAGCAATGTGTTCAACGATGCGGTGATGCAGCAGCATCTCCCCAAGGACATCTACAAAGCGCTGAAGAAGACCATTGACGACGGCCGGCATCTGGATCCGGCCATCGCCGGTGCGGTGGCCCACGCCATGAAGGAGTGGGCGATCGGCAAGGGCGTCACCCACTACACCCATTGGTTCCAGCCGCTCTCCGGCATCACAGCCGAGAAGCATGAGGCCTTCATCACCCCGGTGGAGGGCGGCCGCGTGATCGAATCCTTCAGCGGATCGGAGCTGGTCCGGGGGGAGTCGGACGCCTCTTCGTTCCCCTCCGGCGGACTGCGCTCCACGTTCGAGGCCCGGGGCTATACCGCCTGGGACCCGACCAGCTATGCCTTCATCAAGGACGGCGTGCTCTGTATCCCCACGGCCTTCTGCTCCTACGGCAGCGAGGCGCTGGACAAGAAGACCCCGCTGCTGCGCTCCATGGAAGCGCTCTCCCGCCAGGCGGTCCGCGTGCTGAAGCTCTTTGGCCGCGAGGTGCGCCGGGTGATCCCCACCGTGGGCCCCGAGCAGGAGTACTTCCTGGTGGACAAGCAGGCCTGGATGCGGCGCAAGGACCTGATCTTCACCGGCCGGACCCTCTTTGGCGCCCGCCCGCCCAAGGGGCAGGAGCTCGACGACCACTATTACGGCGCCATCAAGCCCCGGGTCCAGGCCTTCATGACCGAACTGGACCGCGAGCTGTGGAAGCTCGGCATTCTCGCGAAGACAGAGCACAATGAGGTGGCGCCTGCCCAGCATGAGATGGCGCCCGTCTATACCATCGTCAACCTGGCGGCGGATCACAACCAGCTGACCATGGAGATGATGAAAAAGATCGCGGACCGCCATGGCCTGGTGTGCCTGCTGGCGGAGAAGCCCTTTGCGGGGGTCAACGGCTCTGGCAAGCATAACAACTGGTCCATGACCGCCAACGGCGACAACCTGCTGGAGCCCGGCGATTCTCCCTACGACAGCGCGCAGTTCCTGCTGTTCCTTGTCGCCGTGATCAAGGCGGTGGACGAGCACCAAGACCTGCTGCGCGTGTCGGTGGCCACCGCGGGCAACGACCACCGCCTGGGTGCCAACGAGGCGCCGCCGGCCATCATCTCGATGTTCCTGGGCGACGAGCTCACGGCCATCCTCCAGGCCATCGAGACCGGCGCGGCCTATGAGGGGCACGAGGTGCAGGAGATGGCCATCGGCGTGCATGTGCTGCCGAAATTCCCCAAGGACAACACCGACCGCAACCGCACCTCACCCTTCGCCTTCACCGGCAACAAGTTTGAGTTCCGCTCCCTGGGCGCTTCGGCCTCGATCGCGGACTGCAATGTCGTGATCAACACGTCCGTGGCGGAATCCCTCCGCCAGTACGCCGATGTGTTGGAGACGGCGGACGACTTCAACACGGCCCTGCACGATCTGATCGTGCGGGAGATCCGTGCGCACAAGCGCATCATCTTCAACGGCAACGGCTACTCCGCCGCCTGGGTACAAGAGGCAAAGCAGCGCGGGCTGCTGAACCTGCCCACCGCCGTGGACGCCATTCCCTGCCTGATCGCGCCGGAGAATGTCGCCCTGTTCGAGCGCCACAAGGTGCTCAGCGAGGCGGAGCTCAGGGCGCGCTATGAGATCCAGCTCGAAGTTTACTGCAAGGAGACGGGCATTGAAGCCGAGACCATGCTGAGCATGGCCAGGCGGGAGATCCTGCCGGCCGTGCTCAAGGCCGTCGGCGACATGGCCCGCAGCGCCAAGGCGGTGAAGGACTATTCGCCGGTCTTCTCCACCTTGCCGCAGGAAAAGCTGCTGGCCCGGATGACCCTGGGCGCGGGCCGCCTCTCCGACGGCATCGACAGCCTGAACAGCGCGGTCATCAGCATTCCGCAGGCCGCGGACGCTCTGCACAAGGCCCGCTATATGCGGGACACGGTACTGCCTGCCATGGAGACCCTCCGCGCTGCGGCGGACGAGCTCGAGACCGTGATGGACGCGCACGACTGGCCTTTCCCGACCTACGCCGAACTGCTGTTCAATGTGTGAATGAAAAGCGCGCCAATATGGCGCGTTTTTCCGTGGTGAAAAAGCGCCTCCGCAGAGGCGCTGAACTGTCGTTTAATTGGAGGGATAATAGGCGTCATAGATGAAATAGTGGATAGACTCGACGCAATTGTTCATCTGCCTGTCGTTCAGGGTAATGACGCTGGCGCCGTCCACGTCCTTGTAGCTGTAGCCCTTGTCCAGGGGAACGCGGTGATTCTCGATGATCTCCTCACCGTTCTTCGCACGGGTGATGATGTCGCCCTGGAGTACGCCCACGGCCAGCTGCAGCATGGTGCCCGCGCTGATGTTGGTCTTGGCGTAGGGGTAGGAGTAGGTGATCAGATCGGTGAGGGAATCGACGGTCACGTTGTTCAGCACCTTTTTCAGTAGCAGCTCCAGCAGATGGCGCTGGCGGGCGGTGCGGGCCAGGTCGCCGGTGTTGTTTTTCATGCCGGTGCGCAGCCGGGCATACATCAGCGCCTGAATGCCGTCCAGGTGCAGGGTGTATTTCTCCTCGGAGGAGAGCTCCTTGCGGACCTCAAGGGGCTCGCGGTTGGCATTGCCCTTGGTGTCATAGGTCATGCGGGAACCGTTCTTCTTCAGGTATTGGTTGATGGCGTTGGCCTCGCCCTTGACCATGTCCACGTCAATGCCGCCGATGTGCTCAATGATAGAGGCCAGACCGTAGAAGTTGATGATGACATACTGGGTGATGTTCAGATCAAACAGGGTATTGACGGTGCGCATGGTGAGGAGCGGGCCGCCGTTTTCTCCCAGGTCGCGGGTTCCCAGCGCATAGGCGAGATTGATGCGCTGCATGCTGCTGTAGCCGGGGAGGTTGACATACAGGTCCCGGGCAATACTGGTCAGTTTGACGGTTCCCTCCTGGGTGTTGATGGAGAGAATGATGTTCGTGTCGTTGTGCAGCAGGTTGCCCTTGGCGTTGATGTCGTTCTCGTGCATATCTACGCCGATGAGCAGAATGTTGATGATGTGATCCGGCAGATTGGGGTTGATGTTCAGCTCGCCGGGATCCAGGGTTCCATCGTTGACCAGGGCGTCCAGATTTTCCTCGATGGCAGCCAGGCCGTCGCCGATTACGAAATCGTTCTCCCAGTCGCCGGGCTGTGGCGTTGCTTCCTCCTCATCCTCGCCCCACAGGTCGTCGTCGAGCATAATCTCTTCGGTGACACCGCCCAGGTCCGACAGGGAGAACTCGCCTTCCTCGTCCTCGGCATAAACGATCATGGGAATCATCAGACACAGCGCCAGAACCGCGGCAAGCAGCTGATTCAGGGTATGCTTCACACCATCAGCCTCCTCATTCGATATCGGCATCATTATAGCCGCTTCGGCATGAAAAAGCAACGGCCGGATGCGGAGTTCACAATGATTACGGCACGGATTCCCCATAAGAAAAAGCAAAAAAAGACGTCCGGATGCAAGAAAACCCTTTTCAAGCCGCGCAATTTATGATAGAATGATTTATGGATATTCGTGCCTGAGGGCCGTTTGTCCTCTTGAGCGGCCCTGGAGGGCATTCATGAATCAATAAATTGGAGGAATGCGACATGATTACTGCCGGCGATTTCAGAAAAGGCATTACCATCGAATGGGAAGGCGGCGTGTGGACCATCGTTGATTTCCAGCACGTCAAGCCTGGCAAGGGCGCGGCCTTTGTCCGCACGAAGCTGAAGAACGTCCTCACCGGCGCGGTGGTGGAGACCAGCTTCAACCCCACCTTCAAGACCAGCAAGGCCATCATCGAGACCAAGGAAATGCAGTACTCTTACAACGACGGCGACCTGTACTACTTCATGGACATGGAAACCTATGACCAGCTGCCCCTGAACAAGGATCAGGTGGAGGGCGCCATCCAGTATGTGAAGGAAGGCACCAACGTCACCATCAAGTTCTTCAAGGGCAACGCTTTCTCCGTGGAAGCGCCCAACTTTGTGACCCTGGAAGTCACCAGCACCGAGCCCGGCTTCAAGGGCGACACCGCCTCCAACACCTACAAGCCCGCCACACTGGAGACCGGCGTCACGCTGCAGGTGCCCCTGTTCATCAACAACGGCGACCTGATCCGTGTGGATACCCGCACCGGCGAGTACATGGAGCGCGCCTGATCATCGGCGCAAGGAGGAAGCACCATGAGCAACCTGACTGATCGTGCGAACTATCTGAAGGGGCTTGCGGACGGTCTGCAGCTCAACACCGAAAAGAGCAGCAACCGGCTCCTTCTGGAACTGATCGATCTGGCGGCGGCCACCGCGGCGGCGCTGGAGGAGCTTGAGAAGAACCATGCGGAGCTCTCCGACTACGTCGAGGCCATTGACGAGGACCTTTCGGACGTCGAGGAAATGGTGACTGATGCGCTGGATGAGCCCGTCTTCCCGGAAGACGAAGAGGAAGAATCCGACGAAGAAGCGGAAGCCGACGTGGAACCTCAGGCGAAGGATGAGCCGGCGGAAAATGAAGACGAAGCTGACCCTGCGCAGGAACCGGACGAATCTCATGTCAGCCTGAAAAAGAAAGAAGCTGAGCAGAGGAACGAGGAGGACATTGTTTACTACAACTGCCCCCACTGCGCGAAGGAAGTCTCCCTCAATGTCAATTCGCTGGACCTGGACGAGGACATGCCCTGCCCCTTCTGCGGCAAGCCCCTCTTCCCGGAAAACGATGACGATTAAAAAACACGGCGTCAATGGACGCCGTTTTTCCGTGAGGTGAAACCAATGGATCGCAGGCTGAACTGCGGCCTGCTGTCGCTGCCGGACCGGGCGGAGGCAAGCGTGCCGCTGGTGCTGCTCATCACCGGGGAGGAAGCGCCGGAGGAGGTCTGGACGGCGGTGCGCCTGCAGACGGCGGAACCTTTTCAGCCCGCAGCCCTGCGCGTCGCGGACTGGAACCGCAATCTGTCCCCGTGGCATGCGCCGCGGGTCTTCAGGGGCGGGGAGGACTTCGCCGGGGAAGCGGATGCCGCGCTGGCCGAACTGACCGCTTGCCTGGGGGAGGCGATCCCCGCCGCACAGCGGTGCCTGATCGCCGGCTATTCTCTGGCGGGACTCTTTGCGCTCTACAGCCTCTGCCGGACAGACCGCTTTGACGCGGCGGTCAGCTGCTCCGGCTCGCTCTGGTATCCGGGCTTTTCGGACTATTTCTGTGCGCACGCACCGCTGCGAAAGCCGAAAAACGTTTACCTTTCCCTGGGGGACAGGGAGGCCCTGACCCGCAATCCCGTGATGCAGACCGTGGGGGCGTGCACGCAGCGCATCGCCGATCACCTGTCGGCCCGGGGCATCGACTGCGTATTCGCGTGGAACCCGGGCAATCACTTTCAGGAGCCCGAAGCACGTCTGGGGCGCGGCATCGCCTGGTCCGTCGAGCGGATGCGTCAGTAATCGAAGGTGTCCGTTCCGCAGGCATCGAGCACGGCGCAGTAGGCGGCGGCCTCCCGGCGTGCGCCGGGGAGATCATGCGCGCGGTAGTTCCCGCACTCGGCGCGCCGGGCTCCGGGAATGTGGCCGGAGAAGGAGGCCGCGAAAGTGAACGCGCCCCGGCACAGCTGCAGCACGTCCGCCTTTTCGACGGAGTCGCGCAGGATCAGGTAGAAGCCGGTCCGGCAGCCCATCGGCCCGAAGTACACCACCTCGTCGGAGCGCTCCGAGGAGCGGACCCAGGTGGCAATGAGGTGCTCCAGGGTGTGCAGAGCCCCGGGCAGGAGATAGTCGCCGGCGTTGGGCGTTTTCATCCGCAGATCATAGGTGACGCAGTCTCGGTCTACCCGGGACACATAGAGACCGGGCCGCAGCTTGTCGTGATCCACGGTGAAGGATGCGATCTTTCTGAGCATGGCATTTTCCTTCCTTTCAGAAACAGTATAGCACGTCCGGCCTGTGCTGACAACAAAAAAACCGCCCGGAAGGGCGGCTCAGGGCTCCAGATGCTTCAGCTTCTGCAGACAGTCGGAACAGATCAGGTGACCCTTGAAACTGCTCACGTCCCGCGCTTCGCCGCAGAAAACACAGGCGGGCTGATACTTTTTCAGCACAATGCTGTCCCCGTCCACAAAGACCTCAAGCGTGTCCTTGACTTCAATGCCCATGGTGCGGCGCAGTTCTACCGGCAGCACGATGCGGCCGAGGACATCCACCTGACGGACAATCCCCAATGACTTCATCATCCATCACCTCTCATCCATATTATTATACTCAATAACTTGAGTATAGTCAACAAGAATCAGAAGGAAATGACATTTTTCACCAATCGTTCACAGAAAGGACTGCCGACAGGCGGAAAATCCTGCGGAGACCTTGCATCCGTGCGCCAAATCAGGTAGAATCAGAAAGAGACAACAGCAAAGGAAGTGTCCGGAAGATGCCCGTTATCAGGAAGATCGTGGTCACCGGGGGACCCTGCGCAGGCAAGACCACCGGTCTGAGCTGGATCCAGAACACCTTTTCCCAGCGCGGCTGGAAGGTGCTCTTTGTGCCGGAAACAGCTACGGAGCTCATCACAGGCGGCGTGGCGCCCTGGACCTGCGGCACCAACCTGGACTATCAGGTGGGACAGATGCGCCTGCAGGTCATCAAGGAGGAGATCTTCCGGGCGGCGGCCGAAACCATGCCGGATGAGCGCATCCTGATCGTCTGCGACCGCGGCGCGCTGGACAACAAGGCCTACATGAACGACGAGGAGTTTGCGACGGTCCTGAACCGGCTGCAGCTCGACGAGGTGGAGCTGCGGGACAGCTACGACGCGGTCTTCCATCTGGAGACGGCCGCCAAGGGGGCGGTGGAGGCCTATACCTTCGCCAACAACGCCGCGCGCTATGAGACTCCCGAGGAAGCCTGTGCGCTGGATGACCGGCTGATCGCGGCCTGGACAGGCCATCCGCACCTGCACGTCATCGGCAATTCCACCAACTTCGAGGCCAAGCTGCAGCGCCTCCTCAGCGAGATCAGCAGCGCGCTGGGCGAACCGGAGACCTACGAGATCGAGCGCAAGTTCCTGATCCGCTATCCGGATGTGGCATGGCTCGAACGGCAGCCCAACTGCCAGCGGGTGGAGATCATCCAGACCTACCTGTACAGCGAGGACGGGCAGGATCGGCGTGTGCGCCAGCGCGGCGAGAATGGCACGTTCATCTACTACGAGACCGTCAAGCGCGTGCTCCCGGACGGCCAGGTGATTGAAATGTCCCGGCGCATCACGGATCGGGAGTATCTCTCCCTGCTGCTCAATGCGGACACCAACCGCCGTCAGCTGCGCAAGACCCGCTACTGCATGACCTACGGCAAGCAGAGCCTCAAGATCGACCTGTATCCCTTCTGGCGCAAACAGGCCATGGTGCAGCTGCACATGCGCGACGCGCAGGAGCCGGTGGACTTCCCGCCCCAGCTGCAGCTGATCCGCGAGGTGACCGGGGTGAAGGAATACAAGAATTCCTCCCTGGCGATGAAGATCCCTGAAGAGGACGAAGTCTGATCGGGGAGAAACCCCGTTTCTGCCGTGACCTTGATTTGCAGCAAAACAAAACAGACACAGCGCTTTTCCCTGAACAGGAGGAACCGCTGTGTCTGCTTTTCTGTCTTATCCGTTGGCCTGGCCGCTGACGTTTTCCGTGTACATGCGGTACAGGTTTGCGTACAGGCCGCCCTTTGCCATCAGCTGCGCGTGGGTGCCGGTCTCCTCGATGCCGTGCTCGGTGAGGACCCAGATCACATCCGCGTTGCGGATCGTGGTGAGCCGGTGAGCGATGGTGAAAACCGTGCGGCCCCTGGCCAGGGACTCCAGAGAGGCCTGGACCAGGCGCTCGCTCTCGTTGTCCAGCGCGCTGGTCGCCTCGTCCAGGATCAGGATCGGCGGGTTTTTCAGGAACACCCGGGCGATGGAAATGCGCTGCTTCTGGCCGCCGGAGAGGCGCACGCCCCGCTCGCCCACATAGGTGTCGTAGCCGTCGGGCAGCGCGGAGATGAAGCCGTGGGCGCCGGCCAGCTTGGCGGCCTCTACGGCCTCCTCGCGGGTTGCGCCGGGCTTGCCATACAGGATGTTGTCCAGCACGGAGCCGGAGAAGAGATAGACGTCCTGCTGCACCATGCCGATGGCCTGGCGCAGGCTTTTCTGCTTCAGTTCCCGCACGTCGTGGCCGTCGACGAGAATCCGGCCCTCGGTGACGTCGTAGAAGCGGGGAATCAGATTGCAGAGCGTGGTTTTGCCGGCGCCGGAGGGCCCCACCAGGGCCACGCTCTGCCCGGGGCGGACCGTCATGTTCAGGTGATGCAGCACATCGGTGCCGTCCTGATAGTGGAAGCCGACGTTGTCAAAGACCACCTCGCCCCGGACGTCCGACAGGTCCACGGCGCCGGGCGCGTCCCGGATCTCCGCTGGCGCGTCCATGATTTCATAGAAGCGCTCGATGCCGGTCATGCCCCGCTGGAACTGCTCGATGAACTCCACAATCCGGCGTATGGCGCCCAGCAGCACGCTGACATAGAGGAGATAGGCTGTGTAATCCGCCACGGACAGCTTTTTGTCCTTGATGAGCAGGGCGCCCACCGTCACCACCAGGATGTACATCAGGGCGTCGAAGATGCGGTTCGAGGTGCCGAACTCGGCCATGTAGCGATAGCTGGTCGCCTTGTATTCGAGGAACTTCTGGTTGCCCTCGTCAAACTTGCGCTCCTCGACCTCCTCGTTGGCAAAGGATTTCACGACCCGCACGCCCAGCAGGCTGTCCTCCACCTGGGCATTGATTTCGCCCACCTGCTTGTTGCGTTTCTTGAAGGCCGCCCGGAACTTGTGATTGTAGCGCCAGGCGAAGAACACCATGAAGGGCAGGACGCCGAACATCAGCAGGGTCAGCAGGACGTTCATGCGGATGAGCAGGCAGAAGCTGACGATGATCTTGATCCCGGCGATGAGGAATTCCTCCGGACAGTGATGGCAGAACTCCGTCACCTCGAAAAGGTCCGATGTGATCCGGGACATGATCTGGCCTACCTTGGTCTCGGAGAAATAGCTGAAGGACAGCTGCTGCAGGTGATGAAACAGGTCGGTGCGCATGTCCGTCTCCAGCCGGGAGCCCATGACATGTCCCACATACTGCATGTAATAGTTGGCAGCGGCCTCGAGGATCCGCAGCAGGATGTAGATGCCGCCCATGCGCAGCACAAAGGCGGTGGTCAGCTCGGCCAGGCCCTGCGGGGACGTGGCGCGCCCGGTGATTTCCCGGACGATCATGGGCAGGGCCAGCTCGGCCGCGCTGGTCAGCGCCGCGCAGGCCAGGTCGAAGGCCACGGTTTTCCAATAACGCCGATAATAGGGCAGAAAGCGCCGCAGCAACGGCTTGGACTGCTTGGACATGGTTTATTCTCCTTTGCTGGAAAGACCGGCGTGGGCGCTGTTCACCAGCTCATGCACCGCCTGGGCGGTGACGGGAGCGCGCGCTGGATCGAACGGACGGATCTCAGCCAGGAATTCGATGTTTCCCTTGGGACCGGTGATGGGGGAGTAATCCAGCGCGCAGACCTGCCAGCCGATCGTGGGGCAGAAATCCACGATTCCGGCGAGCACTTCCCGGTGGACCGCAGCGTCCCGCACCACGCCGTTTTTGCCGACCTTGCCGCGCCCGGCCTCGAACTGCGGCTTGATGAGGGTATAAAACACGCCCTTGTCTCCCATGATGGACGCGGCAACGGGCAGGATCAGGCGGATGGAGATGAAGCTGACATCCATGACGGTGACGGTGGGATGCAACGGCACCATCTCCGGCGTCAGGTTCCGGGCGTTGGTGCGCTCCATCAGCGTGACGCGCGGGTCCTGCCGCAGCTGCCAGTCGAACTGGCCATAGCCGACGTCGATCGCGTACACGTGGGCGGCGCCGCTGCGCAGGCAGACGTCCGTGAACCCGCCGGTTGCGCAGCCGATGTCCATGCAAACTTTGCCGGTGAGGTCCGCGCCGAAGGCCCGGATGGCTTTCTCGAGCTTCAGCCCGCCACGGCCCACATAGGGATGGGCGGGTGCGCGCAGGGTGAGCACGGCCCCCTCCGGAACCGCTTCGCTGGCCTTGGCGATCTTCTGCTCGCCCAGATAAACCTGGCCGGCCATGATGGCGGCCTGGGCCTTCTCGCGGCTTTCGCACAGGCCCTGCGCCACCAGGGCGACGTCCGCGCGTTTCTTGTCACTCAAAGCTGGGATCTCCTTCCTTTGCGGGCAGCATGGCCAGGATGCGCCGGACCATCTGCTCGGGCATCAGGCCGAGATAGCGCAGCAGCTGCCCTCTGGAGCCGTGCTGCACAAAGGTGTCCGGCAGGCCGAAGGTGATCAGCGGTGCCGGAAGCTCCTCCGCCACCAGCCACCCGGTGACCGCGCTGGCAAACCCGCCGGTCAGCACATGCTCCTCCATCGTGAACAGCGGGCGGTCTGCGAAGCCCCGCAGCAGCTTTTCATCCAGGGGCTTTACGGTGGAGCAGTTGACCACGGCGGCGCGGATACCCTGCTCCGCCAGCAGATCATGGACGCTCACGGCCTCGCGCACCATGGAGCCCACGGCCAGGATCGCGCAGTCCACGCCCGGCTCCAGCACCTCCCAGGCGCCCGGCTCAAAGCGATGGCAGGGATAGCGCGCACTGAGATCCACCGGCTTGCGGCCGTAGCGGATCACCACGGGGCCCTTGGCCTCGGGGGTCCAGCGGAGCATTCTGCGCAGCTCCTCCAGATCGCGGGGCGCCAGCACGGTGAGCCCCGGGACGGCCAGCGTCTGTGCAAAGTCAAAGACGCCGTGATGCGTCGCGCCGTCTTCGCCCACCAGACCGGCCCGATCCAGCAGAAACACCACGGGCAGGCGCTGCATGGCCACGTCATGGATCAGCTGGTCATAGGCCCGCTGAAAGAAGGTGGCGTAAATGGCCACATAGGGCCTGAGCCCGCCCGCAGCCATGCCGGCGGCCATGGTGACCGCATGCTCCTCCGCGATCCCCACGTCGAAAAGGCGTTTGGGGTATGCCTTGCCGAAGGCGTCCAGACCCGTGCCCTGGGGCATGGCTGCGGTGACCGCAGTGATGTCGGGATGCTTCTCCGCCAGGCGGATCAGTTCCTCGGCCATGACTTTGCCGAAGGAGGGGAGTGCGGAGACCTCCCGCGCATCGCCGGTCTCAACATAGAACGGCGGTACGCCGTGAAAGCGCTCGGGTTGCTCCTCTGCCTTGTCATAGCCGTGACCCTTCTGGGTCAGGACATGGATCACGGCGGGACCGTCAAAGGCTTTTGCCTGCCTGAAGACATGCTCCAGCCGCGCCGTGTCGTGACCGTCGATAGGGCCGAAATAATGGAAGCCCAGGGAGGAGAAAAAGCCCTCGTCCACAAAAAGCGACTTCAGATAACTCTTGCTGAGATGGATGAAGCGATACAGAGGCTTGCCCAGCAGCGGGACTTTTTGCAGATTGGACTTGACCTTGCGCTTGGTGCTGTTCCAGCCCTTGCTGATCCGCAGATCGGTCAGGTGTGAGGAAAGCGCGCCGACGTTGGGCGCGATCGACATCTCGTTGTCGTTGAGGATCACGATCATCCGGGTGCCGGATGAGCCCGCGTCGTTGAGGGCTTCATAGCACATGCCGCCGGTGAGAGCGCCGTCGCCCACCAGTGCGATGACGCTGTTCTTCTTGCCCTGCAGGTCCCGGGCCCGGGCCAGGCCGAGCGCTGCGGAGATAGCGGTGGAGGCGTGGCCGGTCTCGAAGACGTCGTATTCGCTCTCGGAGCGCTTGGGAAAGCCGGAGATGCCGCCGAAGCTGCGCAGCGTGCGGAATCTCCAGTACCGGCCGGTCAGCAGCTTGTGCACATAGGACTGATGGCCCACGTCAAAGACGATCTGATCCTCGGGCATGTCAAAAACCCGGTGCAGGGCAAGGGTGAGCTCCACCACACCGAGGTTGGAGGCCAGATGGCCGCCGCGCTGGGAAACCGTGTTCACCAGCGTCTCACGGATCTGTCGGGCGAGATCTTCCAGCTCGTCCGGCGGCAGCTGCTTGATGTCCTGGGGTGAATGGACGTTTTCCAGGAGCATGATGTCCTCCAGCGGGTTTTATTCTTGTCCTTCCGGCTTCGGCTCAGGCGCCGGGGCAGGCGGATCTGTGACGATCGGAGCGGGCTGATCTGTGATAACCGGGGCTGGCGGGTCTGTGACGACCGGAGCTGGCGGGTCTGTAACGATCGGGGCCGGTGGATCCGTGACGACCGGAGCGGGCGGGTCGGTCGGAGCATCAGTAGGCACAGCCGTAGGATTCTCTGACGGCGCAATTGTAGGGTTGTCGGTCGTCGGGTCAGAAGGAGCTGCGGTCGGTGTAGGCCTGGCTGTGGGCGTGGGACGGCGGGTGTTGTTGTTCGGCCTGCGGGTTGGTGCGGCCGTGGGCAGCGCAATCTCCGCGCCGGCTTCCAGATAGGGGAGCGTTACGCGGCCGGTTGCATCGTCGAACGCCGGCAGCGTGAACGGGGTGTCAAACTGCACCGCTTCCATCACGGTACGGGCGTCTTCCCCGGTAGCCAGGCGCGGCTGGTAATTGTTGTGGGGCGGATCGCCGGAGGTTAGCACAGGGTAAAGATAAACCTGCTGGCCTGCGTAGGTGCCGTCGTCATCAAAGTGCAGCTCCAGCTGCGCCACCATCGCGTAAAGGGAGGTGACCGTGTGATCGCCGCGCCAGCGCTCGACGCGGATCTCGCTGTTCCCGCCGAAGACAAAGTTTCCCAGGGAATAACAGACGGTACGATTTTCATAGACGGCTACGCCCTGCACCACATGGGGGTGGTGCATGATGACCGCGTCGGCGCCGTTGTCGATCATGACCTGACCGACCTTGGTCTGGCCTGCGTTGTGCTTCGGGTCATATTCCGTGCCGCCGTGATACAGCACAACAATGGCGTTGACCTCGCCGCTCTGCTTCAGGCGAACCATGGTCTGCTTCATCTTTTCGGAATTGTTGTAGTATGAGCCGCTGTCGATGGCAAAGAGGGCAATGCGGATCCCATCTTTTTCGAACAGCGCGTACTCATTGAGCCTGAACCAGCCGACGCCGGCGGCCGTGAGGGTCTCCTTGGTGCGGGCAAGCCCCGTAGCGCCGAAATCATTGACGTGGTTGTTGGCCAGCCCAGCCATCTCGATGGAGACGCTTTTGATGATATTGACAAAATCAGTCGGACCCCGGAAGCGGTAGGTTTTGCCCTTGTTCTCGTTGGACGCATAGTCTGAGAACACGCTCTCAAGGTTGATGACGGTGCAGTCATCCCCGGCGAACAGGTCCCTGAAGTTCAGGAAAAAGTATTCGTAGCCTTCGTTCTGCGCCACGGTGTCCAGGGAATTTTCCCGGCTGCGCACCAGCTCCGTGCTGCCGATGGTGCAGTCGCCGGTGAAGGTCAGCAGGACGGTCTTCTCGGCCAGGGCGCTGCCCGCGCAGAAGCAGAGAATGAGCAGGATGAGAACAAGACATTTGCGCATGAGGTACCCCCGTTCAGTGTTTGATGGCTTTTCTGAGGCTGAGCAGCCGCAGCAGCGGACTGCGGGTTTTCTTCCAGATCAGCAGGCAGAGGCCTGCATAAATCACAACGCCGAGGAGCATCTGGAGCATCAGTGCGGGCCAGGTGACCGGCAGCCAGAGGCCCGCAAGTCGCACGGTGCCCAGCATCGCCGCGCCGGCAAGCGCGTAGATCCCGGTGTATTTCAGGAAAGTGCGGTAGGGAAGCTCTTCGGAGAGAAAACCCCACTGCATCAGCGGCACCGTGAACTCTGCCGCCAGGGTGCCCAGCACCGCGCCCATGGCCCCGATGGACGGGATCAGCAGCGCGTTGCAGAACAGGTTGACTGCCGCGCCAGTGCAGACGCTCCGGATGACGATCTTGTCCCGCTCCTGGGGCAGGATCCACTGCGTGCGGATCACATTGGCAAAGCCGATGAACACCAGGGTGAAGCCCAGAGGCGCCATCAGCCGTGCGGAGCCGGTGAAATCCTCCCCGTAAAACAGGGGACAGAGCCGGTCCGCGACTGCCGCGACGCCGAAGGCCATCGCGCTGGTCATGCACAGGATGCCCTGCATGGTGGCGTCCATGTGCCGCCGGATCTCAGCCGTCTTTCCCTTTTTGTGCAGGTTGGATATCTTGGGCAGCATCACGGTGCCCACGGCGCTGATGAAGCCGGACAGGCAGTAGATGATCTTCTCCGCGTTCTCGTACAGCCCGTTTTCGGCCATGCCGGCGATAGCGCCCACCATGACCTTGTCCATGACCCGATAGACGCTGACGGCCAGCACGGAGACGAAGAGCAGGGCGCAGGGCTTCAGGTGCCGGAAGGCTTCGCCGCGCGTGACGCGCACAAGGGTGACCTTTCCCCGCAGGGAGAACGCGCTCAGCACGCAGCCCAGGGCGGTGGCCGCGCTCCAGGCGAAGCCGTAGATCCACAGATCGGCGGTCTCCCGGACAAAGAGGAAGACACAGACGGCGGCCAGCAGCTTGACAAAGGTGTTCCGCAGGGCAATGGGCTTGAACTGGTCCAGCCCCATCAGCGCCCAGTCGAGATTGAACAGGCAGGAGACGGACATCAGCGTCAGCGACAGGGCGACGCTCCGCTCCTCGCCGGACACGAGGAACACATAGATCAGCCACAGGATCAGCACCGCTCCGGTCACGGCGCGCTGCATCCGCCAAATGGCCGAGAAGGTCCGGTTCAGGGCTTCCCGGTCGTCCCGGACCGCCGCGATCGCGCGCGTGCCGTAGTTTTCCAGGCCGAGCATGGCCGCCAGGCACATGAAATAGCTGATGTTCCATGCGTAGCTGTACAGGCCGACACCGCCCTGGCCTACTTGCCGCGAGAGGAAGGGGGCCGTCACAAGGGGGAGGAGAATCGAAAAGACACGGTAGGCCATGTTGTAGGCCGTATTCTTCCGGGTGCTCACATCCTTCCTCCTTCCAGAGCGTATACCAGAACATATTACCCTTCTACAAGTATAATTCATTTCCTGCTTGACTTATGGAAAGAAATCTGTATACTTTTCTTTCGGTAAACAAAGTAAAGCAAGAAGGTTTACGGAGGAATGCCTGTGCGGAATTCATTCCCGGTTGCCCGGATGGCGGTGTGCAGCCTTTTTGTCGCGCTGACGGCCATCTGTGCGCAGATCATCATCCCGATCGGCGCGGTTCCGGTGTCCCTGTCTCTGCTGCCGGTGCTGCTCTGCGGCGCCCTGCTCTCGCCGACAGAAGCGGCCGCATCCATGACGGTTTACATGGTGCTCGGCCTCGTCGGCGTGCCGGTATTCGCCGGATTCACCGGTGGCCCCGCAGCGCTTTTCGGCGTGACCGGCGGCTATATCCTGGGCTATCTGCCCTGCGCGGCGGTGATCGCCCTCGTCCTGCACGGCGGCGGCAAGCCCTGGTGGATGCGCGCGCTGGCCATGGCGGCAGGGATCCTGCTTTGCTACACGCTGGGCACGGACTGGTTCATGCGCCTGACCGGCAGAACCGCCGCGGAGAGTCTCGGCATCTGCGTCCTGCCTTTCCTGCCCTTCGACGCGATCAAGATCGCCCTTGCCGTGGTGCTCAGCGCAAGGCTGGAGCGCCCGCTGAAGCGCTTTTGCGGCTGATTGACAAACGAGCGGCCCCGGGTTACAATGCCTGTGAAACACGGAACCTGGGGGCGTAAGAAATGGAGAAGAAACAAAAGGGCGCCATGGGCGAGGTCATCCGCTTTGCGGTATCCGGCGGCGTCTGCTTCCTCATCGAGTGGGGCCTGCTGTGGCTGCTCAAGGAACGCCTTGGCCTGGACACCCTGATTGCCACGCCGCTGGCCTTTCTGGTGAGCGTCGTCGTCAACTACCTGCTGTGCATGCACTGGGTCTTCGAGGGGACCAAGGACGGCGGGGACGCCGCGAAGCTGGGCTTTCTGGTCACCAGCCTGATGGGGCTCGGGCTCAACGAGCTGCTGATGCTGATCCTGCGCGCCGTGCTGGGGGAGGAGCGGCTGCTGATGACCGTGGCCGGTTTCGATATCCGCATGTACATGCTCAACAAGGCCATCGCCACGCTGCTGGTTATGATTTGGAACTACTTCACCAAGAAGGCGGTGCTCCAGTCCGCACTTCTGCGCCGCCTTGCCCAACGGCTGAAAAGCCGGAAAAAGGGCTGAAATCGGTTCCTTCCCGGCTTGCTTTTCCCCGGTGCCTGTGTTACAATGAGTGCCACGCTGATGTGGTGGAACGGCAGACACCGGGGACTTAAAATCCCCTGCCGCAAGGCGTGCGGGTTCGAGTCCCGCCATCAGCATTTCTCACGTCGGCCGGTTGCCGGGGTGAAGATTGGATTCGGAGGCGACCCATCATGGACAAGGAACTGTATCTCAGCCTGTACCGCCACTCGCTGGCCCATGTGCTGGCCAAGGCCGTCATTGAGATCTACGGCAAGGATGTGCAGTATGCCATCGGCCCGCAGATCGCGGACGGCTTCTACTACGACTTTGGCATGAGCCAGAGCATCACCCGCGAGGACTTCCCGAAGATCGAAGAGAAGATGAAGGAAATCCTCAAGCGGCGTGAGACCTGGACCCGCAGCGAGATCAGCCGGGAAGACGCGCTGAAGCTCTTTGAAGGCCAGAAGTACAAGACCGAACTGATCCGCGATCTGCCGGATGACGAGATCATCACCGTCTATCACACCGGCGAGGACTTTGTGGATCTGTGCCGGGGCCCTCACGTGGAGAACTCCCAGGAGCTGATGAGCGCAGCCTTCGAGATCCATGCCGTCTCCGGCGCCTACTGGCGCGGCGATGAGCACAAGGACGCCCTGCAGCGCGTGTATGTGTGGGCCTTCCCGACCCGTGACGAGCTCAAGGCGCACAAAGCCATGATCGCCGAAGCCCTGGAGCGGGATCACAAGAAGATCGGCCCGCAGCTGGACCTGTTCATGTTTGACGAGACCGCGCCGGGCATGGCCTACTGGCTTCCCCGCGGCTGGCGGATGTACCAGGCGCTGCTGGCCTATTCCCGCGAGATCCAGGCCCGGCACGGATATCAGGAGATCTCCGCACCGCTGATTAACAAGAAAAAGCTATGGCTGATCTCCGGACACTGGGCGCACTATCAGAACAACATGTTCCTGGTGCCCGGCGTTGCGGGCTCCCTGGCGGCGGACGCCGAGATCCCTGGCGTGCTGGCCAATCCGCAGGACGGTCTGGACGAGTGTGCGGAAGTCAAACTGCCGGCGGGCAGTCCCCTGTTCAACGCGGAGCAGGACGACACCATGGGCGCGAAGCCGATGAACTGCCCCAACGCCATGATGACCTACAAGCGCACCATGCACTCCTACCGCGAGCTGCCCATCCGCTACAGCGAGTATGACGTGCTGCACCGCAAGGAGAAGTCCGGCCAGATGAACGGCCTGTTCCGCGTGCAGGAATTCCGTCAGGACGACGACCATACCTTTGTCATGGAGAGCCAGATCGAGGAGGAGATCGCCGACATCATTTCCATCGCCGACGAGATCTACGCCACCTTCGGCCTGACCTACCGCGCCGAGCTTTCCACGCGCCCGGAGGACTTCATGGGCGACATTGAGGTCTGGAACCGGGCGGAGGCCGCGCTGAAGAAGATCCTGGACAAGAAGTACGGCGAGGGCGGATACGAGGTCAACGAGGGCGACGGCGCCTTCTACGGCCCGAAGATCGACCTGCAGATCAAGGACGCCCTGGGCCGTGAGTGGCAGTGCGGCACAATTCAGCTGGACTTCCAGCTGCCGCACAACTTCGGCCTGACCTATGCCACCCGGGAGGGCGGCATCGAGATGGCCGTTGTCATCCACCGCGCCATCTACGGCTCCCTGGAGCGGTTCATCGGCATCATTATTGAGCATTTCAAGGGCAACTTCCCCTTCTGGATGTGCCCCACACAGGTGGCCGTCGTGCCGATCCGTGTGGAACACAACGAATACGCCATGGAGGTGGAGCGCCGCCTGAAGGCCGCCGGCATCCGCGTGGAGGCCAACTATGCCGACCAGAACATGAACGAGAAGATCAAGGCTTACAAGAAGATGAAGGAGCCTTACATCGTGGTGGTCGGCGCCAAGGAGGCCGAGGAAGGCACGGTCTCCGTCAACATCCGGGGCAGCAAGGAGCAGCTTCACGGCGTGCCGCTGGACCGCTTTGTGGCCATGTGCACGGAGCTGAACGCCTCCCGCAGCCTGGAACTCAAAACGGAAGCCTGACCGATTCGTCTGACAGGGAACGCCGCGCCGCGAGGCGCGGTTTTCCTTGAGAAAATGATTTGCTTTCTGCACGGCGCTGTGGTATAATGGCCGAGTTCAAACAAACATTAAGGGAGAGACTGCTCTATGATTACCTCCAAGGAACTGAGAAACGCGTGGCTCCGCTTTTACGAGGAGCGCGGACATGTCAATATCGGCGCGGTTTCGCTGATCGGCGACGGCTCCACCGGCGTCATGTTCAACGTGGCCGGCATGCAGCCGCTGATGCCCTATCTGCTGGGCAAGCCTCATCCCTCCGGAAAGACCCGGCTGTGCAACGTGCAAGGCTGCGTCCGTACCGTGGACATCGAGAGCGTGGGCGACCCGACCCACTTTACCTTCTTCGAGATGATGGGCAACTGGTCCCTGGGCGACTATTTCAAGAAGGAAAAGACCCGCTGGAGCTATGATCTGCTGACGAAGGTCTTCGGCCTGGACGGCAAGGAGATCTGCTCCACCGTGTTTGAGGGCAACGACGCCGCGCCCCGCGACGATGAGACCGCCGAGCTGCTCAAGGAGGTCGGCATCCTGCCGGAACACATCTTCTATCTGCCCAAGTCCGACAACTGGTGGGAGCTGGAAGGCACCACCGGCACGCCCTGCGGCCCGGACAACGAATGGTTCTATCCCCGGCACAACAAGCCCTGCGGCCCCAACTGCGGCCCGGCCTGCGGCTGCGGACGCTATGTGGAGATCGGCAACGACGTCTACATGCAGTATGTCAAGAACGCCGACGGCTACGCGCCTCTGGCCAACAAGAACGTGGACACCGGCTTTGGCCTGGACCGGATGCTGGCCTTCCTCAACGGCCTCACCGACGGCTACAAGACCGACCTGTTCCTGCCCGTGATTCAGTATCTGGAGGCCCAGTCCGGCCGCAGCTATGACGAGGACCCGGAGGCGCAGAAGGCCATGCGCATCGTGGCGGACCACATCCGCACCTCCAC
>CAMKAE010000006.1 GCA_946410395.1 uncultured Clostridia bacterium | reverse complement strand
CGGGTCATAGGAGCCGGCATAGCTGGATGCCCAGCCGCTGCCGTATTCCTCCCAGCGCGCACTGTTCTCTTCCCAGGATTCCGTGCCCACGGGGACCCAGGCGCCTTCCCAGTAGCAAACGCCGATGCCGCCGATCTCCGCCATGGCTGCTGCAACGTCGGCAACCTCATTGGCCTGGCCCTGCACGGTCAGCGGATAATTCTTCTCATAGCCGCCGCCGTTGCCGATGGTGTTTCCGCTGAAATCCCCGTCTTCCTCCGTCCAGGCATAGCTGGTCTCCAGGACCATGACCTTCTTTCTGTAGGTCTGCGCGATCGTGCCCAGCACCGTCTTCAGGTTCTCCAGCGTCCCGTGCCAGTAGGGATAGTAGCTGGAGCCGAATACATCATAGTCCAGGTGATAGTAGTCCAGTTTGGAGGCATAGGACAGGTAGCTGTCGCTGTTCTCCGGGTTGGCAAAGTGCACCGCGATCAGCGCGTCGGGGTAAACTTCCCGGACTGCCCTGGAGCCGGCATCCATCAGCTTGTAGATCCGCATCCAGGTCTTCTCGCCGCACATCGCGCCGTTGGTCTCGTTGCCCAGCTGGACCATCGCCACGTCCACGCCCGCTTCTTGGAGCCTGTGCAGCGAGTCGGCCGTCCATGTGTACAACGCTTCCGCTTTCTCATCGGTCTTCATGCCGGCCCAGGCCTTGGGCACCATCTGTTTGCCGGGGTCTGCCCAGAAGTCGCTGTAATGGAAGTCAATCAGCACGCGCATGCCGGCGTCCGTCGCCCGCTTGCCGATGGCAAGCGCCGCCTCGATGTCGTTGTTGCCGCCGCCGTAGCCATGCCCTTCCGGGTCAAAGGGATCGTTCCAGACGCGGATCCGGATCAGATTCACGCCGTTTTCGGCGAGCAGGGGAAACAGATCCCGTTCCTCTCCGTCCGAGTCAAAGTACCGGACCCCGGACTGCTCCAGGGCCAGCACGGAGGACACATCCATGCCCAGGAAGAAGTCGTCAGGCAGGTTGTCGATCTTTCGGACATAGAGAGGATTTCCCGTTTCAGCGGGCTCCGCAAACGCAAGGGAAGTCAACAGCAGCGCGGCGCAGAGCGCCAAGGCAATCAGGTTTTTCATCTTCAAAGCCTCACTTTTCGGTCAGAATGACAATCCCGTAGGAAGGCAAGGTGACGGTCTGCCCGTCATCGGACAGAACCGGGAACCCGTCATCCACAAGCAGGGCCCCGACAATGTCGCAGGCCGCGGGCAGCACGCAGTCGATGCTGTCCGCGCTGCTGAAGTTCACGGCAATCAGGCATGCATCTCTGCCATCTGTGCGCTTCATCAGGAGCAGGTCACCCTCCGCCTGCAGGAACTCCGTCTTCCCGTTGGCGAGCGCCGGGACCGAGAGCCGCAGCTGATTGGCCTCTTTGCAATAGCGGAGCAGGGAAGTGGGGTCCTCTCGCTGCGCGTCATAGCTGGGGTACGGGTATTCGATGGCCGTGGCCCCGGGGGGCTGCTCGGTCATGTCGCCGTCGTTCCAGTACATGGCCAGGCGTTTGTTGGGATCGGCGCCGGATCCCACCATGCCGATCTCCTCCCCATAGTAGGTGAAGACACAGCCGCCCATGATGTTCAGCACGCCCTCGGCGAACTTGGCAATGCGCGGATTGCTCCGGCCCTGCACGCTGCCGAGGGTCCGGCCGGTGTCATGGTTGCAGAGGAAGGGCGCCAGCACGCCATCGGGGATGGCGTCCAGCACCGCCTGATAGTTCCGAGCGAACTTCTCCGCGTGCTTGGAGCGTCCCCGCAGGCTGCTGACGATAAAGCCTTCCGCCTGGCTGGCGGGGAAGAGGAAGAAGCTGTCGACGCCGCTGGTATAGTATTCGGCGATGGTGTTCAGCCCGCTCCAGCACTCGCCCACGAGATAGCTGCCGGGCTTGAGCGCTTCGCAGCTGTCCTTCAGCCATCTCAGGAAGGCGATGTTGGCGTCGGTGTCTCCCGTGTAGAAGGAGGTTACCGCATCAAGACGGAAGCCGTCGACGCCGACATCCTGCAGCCAGAAGGCCAGGATCGACCGGATTTCCTCCCGGACGGCTTCGCTGTCCAGGTTCAGGTCCGGCATGCCGCCTCCGCTGAACTGCTCCTCGTAGAACCAGCCTGTATCACCCAGCGGCACACAGGCTGGTCCGTTGCTCTGCGAAAAGTGATAGTAGTCCGTGTACGGGCTTGATCCGCCGCTGCGGATGGCCTCACAAGCCGCCTCGAACCAGGGGTGCCGCGTGGACGTGTGATTGACGGGCAGATCGATGATGACCGCAATGCCCTTTTCATGGGCCTGCGCCACCAGACTGCGCATGTCATCCATCGTGCCATACTCCGGGTCGATGGCGCAGTAGTCCGTAACGTCATATTTGTGATACGAGGGACTGGGCATCACCGGCATGAGCCACAGGCCGTTGTATCCCATGTCCTGCAACTCCGGAAGGCGGCGGATCAGCCCCTGCAGGTCTCCGATCCCGTCCCCGTCGCTGTCCTGATAGGAGCGGACGAATACTTCGTACCAGTTGTACTGTTCCACCGCAAAGCCCGCTGCCGGGAGCACCGCCAGCAAAATGAGCAGCGCGAAGCATCGCTTCCATTCAAACTTTTTCAAGCACCAACACCTCCAACGGATTCATCGTGATCTTTCCGGACAGCGTCCGGTCTGTGAGCAGGTCCCTGCAGGGGTGGTCGAGGAGGACATCGCCGGATGACGGGGCGAAGTTCATCAGGAAGACCGCGCCGCCTCTCTCCTGCGCCACCACGCCGTCAGGCAGTTGCGATCCGATCGCCTTCGGGATTCCCATCTCCCGGATCAGCTCGCCGTAAAAGCGATGCAGGAAGGCTTCCTCCGGCTCCGCGGCCAGGTAATAGGCCTTGCCGGCCCCGCACGCATTGACGGTCAGGCAGGGCTGCCCGGCGTAATAATCGCTGCCGTAGCGTCCCAGAACCTGGGCCGTGTCCGCCTCAATCACTTCGCACAGCCGGGTGAGCCGCCACTGGTCACGCTCCCGGATCAGGGTGTTCGCGTCACCGTCAAAGAGCGCGTCGAGCTCCAGCGCATGGATCCCGAGGGTCTCCGTCAGGCCGTGCGGGGTGCGCCCCTGCCAGGCCAGGCCGTCCTCGCCGATCATCCCGGCGCAGTATGTCATCACCAGGGTGCCGCCGCCGCGGACAAAGCTGTTCAGCTTTTCCTCGATGCCGCCGTGCGTCATGAACAGCATTGGCGCGATCACCAGGCTGTACGGGGAGAGATCCGTGCATGCGCGGCAATCCCGGAAATCCACGCTGACGCCGGCCTGCCAGAAGGCCCGATAGTGGGCGTTGACCGTTTCGGTGTAGCGCATGTCCCCTTTGCGGGCGAACTGGGCGTAGTCCAGCGCCCACAGGTTCTGCCAGTCATACAGGATACAGACCCTGGCCTGCTTTTTCTCCGTAGCGTACAGCGGCGCAAGCTTCTCCAGCGCTTCGCCGACCGACCGCACCTCCCGGAATGTCCGCGTGTCCGCTGTGCCATCATGGCCCACCACCGCGCCGTGGAACATCTCCGAGCCGCCCCGTCCCTTTCGCCACTGAAAGTACATGACGCTGTCCGCCCCGTGCGCCAACGGCAGCATGGAGGAGAGCAGGTGCATGCCTGGTTTTTTCATCCGGTTGACCGCGTGCCAGTTCACCTGCGAAGGCGTGGACTCCATCAGCAGGAAGTTCTGCCCTTTCAGCGAGCGCATCAGGTCGTGGGTCATGGCATGCTCGGAGGCCTGAACCAGGTCGTTCCCGCTGCCCCAGAGCGGGTAGGAATCCCAGGAGACCACGTCGATCGCTTCCGCGAGATCAAAGTAATCGTAGTCCCAGAAGCGCTGCATCAGGTTGGCCGTGACCGGCAGCTCCGGGTTGACGCTGTGCACGGCCGCCTTCTCCATCAGGATGAAGTCCTTGCACTGCTGCGTCGAGAAGCGGCGCCAGTCCACCCACATGGCCGGATTGGCGTCCTGACCGATGGGGGAGGGGGATTCCACCTGAGACCAGTCGGTATATTTCATCGACCAGAAGCCGGTCCACCAGTGTTCATTCAGCGCCTCCAGCGAGCCGTACCGGCGTCTCAGGTATTCGCGGAATTTCTCCTGACACAGTGGGCAGCGGCAGTCGCCCGAATACTCGTTGGACAGGTGCCAGAGGATTACGGCCGGATGGGAGGCATAGCGCTCGGCCAGCGCGGTGTCGATCGCCCGGACCTTTTCGCGGTATACCGGCGAGGTGAGGCAGTGGTTGTGACGGCCGCCGAAATGATGCCGCCGGAAGTACTCGTCCACCCGCAGCACCTCCGGGTATTTCTGCGCTATCCACGCAGGCCTGGCGCCCGACGGCGTAGCCAGATCCACCCGGATCCCCGCCGCCCAGAGCCTGTCAATGACCCTGTCCAGCCACGCAAAGTCGTATTCGCCCTCCACGGGCTCCAGGGCCGCCCAGGCGAAGATGCCCACCGAGACGCAGTTGACCTTTGCCGCCTGCATCAGCCGGATGTCCTCCTCGAGCACCTCCGGGTATTTCAGCCATTGATCCGGGTTGTAATCGCCGCCGTGGAGAAACGCGGGAAACCGCGGTGTCAGCGCCATGTTTCGACCTCCTGTTCACGATCATGCTCAAAGGATTTTCTGCGGGACCCAGCGCAGATAGTCACCGGATACGAGGCTGTAGCGGATCCCGTTTTGCTCGCCCAGGATGCTGTCATGAAAGCGCGAAGCGCCGTGACAGTGTGCGTAGACCACCTGTTCCGCGCCGTATTCCTCCGCCATGCGGGTGAAGGCGCTGTCGCGCTCAAGGATGCTGGTGGGCGGGTAGTGGAGGAAGAGGATAAAGCGCGTGAAGCCGTCCGCCTTCGCGGCTTCAAAGGAAATCCGGAGCCGCTCAGCCTCCCGGCTGACGATCTTCCGGGCGTGCGCCTCCGCGTCCCGGTCCCAGTCAACCACCTCACGATAGCGGTTTACCCAGAAAGGGCCCTCGAAGGTGAAACCCTTCGTGCCCACCAGCGCAAGCTCGGCGCCATTCTCGTCCCGATAAGGCCAATAGTTGTTCTGCAGGAAAAAGAGCCTGCCCGAAAAACCTGCGTTGAGCGCGGCGGTTTTCTTCGCGTCCCAGAACATGTCATGGTTACCCCGCAGGAGGATCTTTCGCCCCGGCAGCGCTTCGATGTACGCGAAATCCCGCTCGCATTCCGCCAGGTTCCGGCCCCAGCTGTGGTCTCCCGCCAGCACCAGGGTGTCTGTATCGCGGATCAGGCGGCGGCAGTTCTCTGCAAGCCGGACTTCATGGTTCTTCCAGACCTTGTCCGTCCGCTGGCCCGGCGCTTTCAGCTCCGACTGAAAATGCAGGTGAAGATCGCCGATGGCAAACAGACTCATGGCCGCGCACCCTTCCCGTGTTGCTTCCTTCCTTCTGGTAAACATGATAGCGAAATGGCCGGCCGATGTCAAGCGCAGACCCGGAAGAAATCCTTGGCCGCCCGCACTTTTCAAGCCGTGAAAAATGTGATATACTATATTTGGTTGAACATGTCATTGAGCGGAGGACCGAATGAAATGGATGAGTCAAAGATCAGAAACGATCAGACCGAATTGCTGATGAACGCGGTGCTCTCCCTGGAGACTCTGGACGACGCGTACCGCTTTTTTGAGGACGTTTGCACCATCGCCGAGATCAAGAGCATGGCCCAGCGCATGCTGGTGGCCTCCATGCTGCGCGACGGCGTGAAGTATCAGGAGATTGCCCGCCTGACGGGCGCCTCCACCGCCACCATCAGCCGGGTCAACCGGGCCAAGGAGTACGGCGCGGACGGCTACAACCGCGTGATGGAGCGGCTGGAGGCCAAGGGCCAGCTCCTGCATCCCGAGGTGTGACTTTCCCCTGCGACATCACAGAAAGACTGAGGTTTTACGATGGATCTCACGAGTTTGAATCCCCAGCAGCGCCTGGCTGCCGAAACCCTGGAAGGGCCGGTGCTGATTCTTGCCGGTGCCGGCAGCGGCAAGACCCGTGCGCTGACCAGCAGGGCGGCCAACCTGATGGACCACGGCGTACCGCCGTGGCGCATCCTGTGCCTCACCTTCACCAACAAGGCGGCCCGCGAGATGAAAAACCGCATTATCGCACTCGTGGGCGATGCGGCGGAGGACGCCTGGATCTCCACCTTCCATTCCACCTGCGCCAGAATCCTTCGCAGGGACATCGAGAAGCTGGGTTACGCCCGCTCCTTCTCCATCTATGACGAGGATGAGCAGCTCAGCGTGCTCAAGGATGTGCTCAAGGCGCTGAACATCGATGACAAGTTTCTTCCGCCCAAGGAGATCCGCGCGCGCATCAGCGACAGCAAGAACCGCCTCTGGTCGCCGGACGAGTGGTTCTCCAAGAGCGAGCGGGATTTCCGCGCGCAGAAGATCCACGACGCCTTCGTCGCCTATGAAGCCCGGCTGAAGGAGCTCAACGCCCTCGACTTTGACGATCTGCTCTTGAAAGCGCTGCAGCTCTTCGCCGAGCATCCGCCGGTGCTGCAGAGCTACCGGGAGCGTTTTCAGTATGTCATGGTGGACGAGTATCAGGACACCAACTACGCCCAGTATATGCTGGTAAAGCTGTTAACAGCCGAAAGCCGGAACCTCTGCGTGGTGGGCGATGACGATCAGTCCATCTACGGCTGGCGCGGCGCGGACATCCGGAACATCCTGGACTTTGAGAAAGACTATCCCGAGACCGTGGTGATCAAGCTGGAGCAGAACTACCGCTCCACCGCCAACATTCTCGACGCCGCCAACCAGGTCATCGCGCACAACGCGGACCGCAAGGAGAAGCGTCTGTGGACGGAATCGGAGGCGGGGGAGCCCATCTCCGTATTCTGCGCGGACAACGAACGCGGCGAAGCCGGCTGGCTGGTGAGCCGGATCAAACAGTTCCACAAGGCCGGGCTGCCCTACAGCAAGATCGCCGTCCTCTATCGCGTCAATGCCCAGAGCCGCGTGCTGGAAGAAATGCTCATGTCCGCGGTCGACTCCAAGATTCCCTACCGCGTTTTCGGCGGTCCGCGCTTCTATGAGCGCCGGGAAATCCGGGACATCGTCGCCTATATGCGGGTCGTGGAGAATCCGTCGGACGACATCGCCCTGACCCGGATCATCAACGTGCCCAAGCGCGCGATTGGAGACAGCACGGTGCAGGAGCTCAGCCGCCACGCCCGGGCCAACGGCCTGCCGCTGTATTCCGCGCTCTCCGACATGCCGGAAAGCCTCTCCTCCAGGCCCCGCAAATGCGTGGCGGAGTTCCAGTCCCTGATGAATCAGCTGCTGGTGCTCAAGGAGACCCTTCCGCTGGCGGAGTTTACCGAGGAACTGATCCGCCTGACCGGACTGCTGGCCCAGTATGAAAAAGAGGACACGGACGAGGCCAAGACCCGCACGGAGAACATCCGCGAGTTTATCGGCGCCGTACACGAATTCGCGGCCGCGAATCCGGAGGCAAAGCTGGCCGACTATCTGGAGAACATCTCCCTGGTCACGGACCTGGACAGTCTCTCCGAGGAGGGCGGCTATGTCACGCTGATGACGCTGCACTCCGCCAAGGGACTGGAGTTTGACACCGTGTTCATCACCGGCATGGAGGAGGGGCTTTTTCCCTCCAACCGTTCGCTGCAGGATGACCAGCGGCTGGAGGAGGAGCGCAGGCTGTGCTATGTGGGCATGACCCGCGCAAAGCGCAGGCTGCTCCTCTCGCGCGCTCATCAGCGCACCATCTACAACACGCCGAATTTCAACGCGCCGAGCCGTTTTCTGGACGAGATCCCCAAGCGGCTCATCCGGGACGAGTCCGCCGTGCGGGAGCGGGTTTTCCGGGACATGCCCAAGCCTGCCAGGAGCCAGTACGCGGGCTTTAACAAGAGCCTGATCCGGCCCGGGGATCCGCTGAGCATTCCCGGCGTGCAGCGCGGGTTTGCCGGCTCCCCGGCCCGGCAGCTGGCCGGCGCCGCAAAGCCTCAGTTCAAGAAGGGGGACCGCGTGATTCACCGCAAGTTCGGCGAGGGCACGGTCGCCGACGTGATCGGTGAAGGCGCGGGCGCCCGCATCCTGATTGAGTTCATCGCGCTGGGCGTGAAGGAGTTCGCGCTCTCGCTGGCGCCCATCGCCAAGCTGGAGGACGACGCATGACAGACTGGACAGCGCAGATGCGGCCGCTGGTAGACCGCCTCAACGAAGCGGCTTCCGCCTATTATCAGCACGACGATCCCATCATGTCCGACATGCAGTATGACGCGCTCTACGATCAGCTGCAGCAGATGGAGCGGGAGAGCGGCATTATGCTGCCGGATTCGCCGAGCCACCGGGTCGGCGGAGATCCGCTGAGCGCCTTTGCGCCGCACCGGCACATCACGCGCCTGTGGAGCATGGACAAGGTTCAGAGCATCGAAGCGCTGAACGAATGGATCGACCGAACGGAGCGCCTGACCGGCAGGACCGATCTGCAGTACTATGTGGAATACAAGTTCGACGGGCTGACACTCAACCTGACCTACCGGGACGGCGTGCTGGTGCAAGCCGCAACCCGGGGGAACGGAGAAGAGGGGGAGGCCATACTCCCGCAGGCGAGAACCATCCGCAGGGTACCGCTGACAATCCCCTACAAGGGGCTTCTGGAGATCCAGGGCGAATGCATTATGCGCCTGAGCACCCTGGAGGACTACAACAAAAGCGCGAAGGAGCCCCTGAAAAACGCCCGCAACGCCGCAGCCGGCGCCCTGCGGAACCTGGACCCGGCCGTGACGGCCCAGCGCAGGCTGGACGCTTTCTTCTACCAGATCGGAACAATTGAGAACCCGCCCTATGACAGTCAGCCGGGCATGCTTGATTTCATCCGGGAAAACGGCTTTCCGGTGAGCCCGTATCTGGGCAAGCCGCACAGCCGGGACGAGCTCATCGCCTGCATCCGGGAGATCGAAGCGGACCGGCCAAAGCTGGACTGGCTCATCGACGGCGCGGTCATCAAGGTGGGCGATTTTGCCCTGCGGGAGCAGATGGGCTTCACGGAGAAGTTTCCGCGCTGGGCCGTCGCCTACAAGTTCAAGGCCGAGGAGAGCGTCACGACGCTCCGGAAGGTCACGTGGGAGCTGGGCAGGACCGGCAAGCTGACACCGCTGGCACATCTGGATCCCGTCGATTTCTACGGCGTTACCGTCCAGAAAGCCACCCTGAACAACTGGGGAGACATCCTGCGCAAGCGCGTCGCCGTCAATGCGCCAGTCTGGATCCGCCGCTCCAACGACGTGATCCCCGAGATCATGGGCCGCGTGGGGGAGCCGGGCGAGGGTGAAGAACCCATCGTCCGGCCGACGGTCTGCCCGGCCTGCGGCGAGCCCCTGACGGAGCGCGGCGCGCACCTGTTCTGCATGAACCGGGTCAGCTGCAAGCCCCAGGCCGTCGCCCGCATCAGCCATTTTGCGGGCCGGGAGGCCATGGACATCGACGGCCTGAGCGAGAAGACCGCGGATCTCCTGTACGACCGCCTGGGCATACGCGATCCGGCCGATCTGTATCACCTGACCCGGGATCAGCTGCTCGGCATCGAGGGCTTTCAGGAGAAAAAAACAGACAATCTGCTGGCCGCGCTCGAAAAGAGCAAGCACTGCGAGCTGGATGCTTTCCTCTTTGCGCTCGGCATTCCGAATATTGGGCGGAAAACCGCGCGCGATCTGGCCAACGCCTTCCACACGCTGGATCAGCTCCGGAACGCCACGGAAGCCCAGCTGACGGCCATCCCGGACATCGGCGGCATCGTCGCCCAGAGCGTGACGGAGTTCTTCTCCTTTGAGGAGAACCTGACCATGATTCGCCGCCTGCTGAACGCCGGCGTCACGCCCAGGGAAGCCGCCGGGCAAGCGGACGGTCCCTTCAGCGGGATGAGCATCGTGGTCACCGGCACCCTGCCCTCCCTGTCCCGAAAAGCGGCGGAGGATCTGATCCGGGCCCACGGCGGGACCGCTGCCTCCTCCGTCAGCAAGAAGACCGCCTTTGTGGTCGCGGGGGAGGCCGCAGGCAGCAAGCTGACCAAAGCCCAGAGCCTGGGGATTGAAGTCATTGACGAGGCCGAGCTGCTGCGCAGGGCCGGCGAAAACACATAGAACGGAAGCGAGATCCTTGCGGACATGGATTGACATTGACCTGGACGCACTGAAGGCGAACTACCGCACCGCATGCTCCCTCACCACAGCCACCGTTACCTGTGTGCTGAAGGCCAACGCCTACGGACACGGCGCTGTGCGGATCGCGCAGGCGCTGAGGGAAGCGGGCTGCGAGAGCTTTGCGGTGAGCTGCGGGCGTGAAGCCCTGGCCCTGCGCCATGCCGGGATCCGTGGCGAGATCCTGGTGATGGCCCCTGCAGAGACGGAAGAGCTGTCCGCGCTCTGCAAAGCGGACGTCACCCTGACCGCGTGCGGGACGGATGACCTGCTCGCGGCGGAAGCAGCGGCCGCTTCCTGCGAAACCGCCGTCCGGGTTCATCTGAAGTTTGACACCGGCTTTCACCGGCTGGGCTTTCCCGCCGAACAGAACACTGTCCGGGAGATCTGCGCCGTGCTTCCCGGGCTGAAGCACGTCACGGTTCAGGGCATCTACAGCCATCTCGGGCTGGTAAACCGTGAGCGCGATGTCACGCAGCACGCGAAGCTCTGCGCCGTGCGGGACTGGTTTGCTGAAGCCAAATGCCCGATCCCGGAGACCCACCTGTGCGATTCCATCGGGCTGGTGCGCTATCCCGATTGGCACATGAGCCGCTGCCGTGTCGGCGCCATGCTCTTCGGCGTCCGCCCGTCCGGCAGCGATAACATGCCGTTTGAATGCAGAGAGACGCTCTCCTTGCGCGCGAAGGTCACACGGGTGCACACGGCGGAACCGGATTCCGTCATCGGATATGATGAAACGCCTGTGGACAAGCCGGTGCGCGTGGCCACGATCGCGGCCGGCTACGGCGACGGCTATCCGCGCCGCCTGTCCAACGGCAGGGGCCAGGTCCTGATCCGCGGCAAGCGCGCGCCTGTCATCGGCCTGGTCTGCATGGACCAGCTGATGGTGGATGTCTCGGACATTCCGGACTGTCAGGCCGGTGACACGGCAACGCTGCTCGGCGGCGGGATCTCCTATGCGGAGATGGCGGATTGGGCGCAGACCAACCGCAACGAATGCCTGACAATCCTGTCCGGCCGGCCCGTCCGGGTCTATCACGAGCGCGGGCGGGTTGTCACCGTTCTGGACAGCATGCTGAACAGCAGGGAGGACTTCTGATATGGACCTGAAGGGTTGGGAAGCGTCGCTGCGGGACATCCTGCCGCAGGTTGTCGCCTTCCGCAGGGACCTCCACATGCACCCGGAGCTCAGCGGGCAGGAGCATCGGACGCGGGAGCAGGTAATCAGCCGGCTCTCCGGCCTCGGTCTGGATATGCGGGCCTTCGAGGGCTGCTATTCGGTGATGGGCACCCTGCGCAACGGCAGCGGTCGGTGTGTGGCCGTCCGTGCGGACATGGACGCGCTGCCTGTCCGTGAGGAGACGGGGCTTCCTTTCGCCTCGTTGAATGAAGGTGTCATGCACGCCTGCGGCCACGACATGCACATGGCCATCGCGCTGGGCTCCGCGCTCTGGCTTTCCGGGAATCTGAACAAATGGCACGGCACCGTCAAGTGGCTTTTTGAGTCGGAGGAGGAGACCGCCGGCGGCGGGCAGCGGATGGTTGCGCAGGGCTGTATGCGGGATCCCAGGGTGGACGCCGTCATCGGGCAGCATATGAATCCTTCCTGGCCCGTGGGGACATTTTACGCAAAAAGCGGCTTTCAGAGCGGCAGCAGCGACGAACTGCATCTGACGGTCACAGGCACCGCCTGCCATGGCGCCTATCCCGAGCGCGGCACGGATGCCATCGTCATCGCCGCGCAGATCATCACAGCGATGCAGTCGCTGGTGAGCCGCACGATCTCGCCCTTTGATCCTGTGGCGCTGACTTTCGGCACCGTGGAGGGCGGCACGGCCAACAACGTGGTGTGCGGCGAGGTGCGACTGAGCGGGACACTCCGCACACTGAAGCCGGAGACCCGTGAAGCGCTGCGGTCGCGCATGAAAGTGCTAGCGGAAGGCATCGCGGCGGCCATGGGCGGCAGCGCAAGCCTGGACATCCGCCCGAGCTATGGCGCCGTATACAACGATCCCGCCTGCTATGAGAAGGTGCGGGCCTGTGCGGAGGCGCTTCTCGGTCCGGACCACCTGGTAGAGCAGCCTGCGCCGAGTCTGGGCGTGGAGAGCTTCAGCTACTTCCTGCAGGAAACGCCCGGAATGTATTACGATCTGGGTTCCGGCGTCGGCACAGGCCTCCACACCGCGACCTTCTGCGCCGATGAGGCCGTCCTGCTGCCGGGCATCGCGCTGCAGTGCGAGAGCGTCCTTGCGCTCCTGAAAGACTGATCCGGAGGTTTCTGAAATGGACATCACCATCCCCAAGCCTTTGCTCCCGGGAGATACCGTCGCCATGATCGGCGTCTCGGGATGCATCCACAAGGACCCGGTTCAGCAGTATGTGGACGAGGCCGAAGCGGCGCTCCGAGCGCTGGGCTTCAACGTCCGCGTGGACGAGACCTGCGGCAAGCGCTGGGGCTTCTTCGCCGGCACGGACCCGGAGCGCGCCGAGGCGCTGAACCGTGCTTTTGCCGACGATGAGATCGACGGGATTTGGTGCATCAAGGGCGGGTACGGCTGCAGCCGCATGGTGGAGCTGGCGGACTGGGATCTGATCGCGGCGCACCCCAAAGCCTTCATCGGCTACAGCGACATCACCGCGCTCCACACCGCCCTCCATCAGCGCTGCCATCTGGCGACCTTTCACGGGCCTATGCCCATCGGCGGCATCGCGCCGTCCAACCTGCCAAGCCTGATGCACGCCATCTCCGGACAGCCTGACTGGGAGCTCGTCAACATCGACGGCTCGCCGCTCGTCGGCCTGCATCCCGGCACGGCGGAGGGCGTCCTGGTGGGCGGAAACCTGAATCTGCTCGCCTCCGGCTGCGGAACGCCCAACGAGCTGGACGTTCGCGGCAAGCTGCTTTTCCTCGAGGACGTGGGGGAGTACAGCTACCACATCGACGGTTATCTGCAGCAGCTGTTCAACGCCGGCAAGTTTTCGGAATGCGCCGGCATCATCTTCGGCGGTTTCACGGACTGCAACGAGGAGTATGAGCGCTCCAACAGTTTCTCCGTGGATGACCTGCTGGAGCAGATCGCCCAACGGGTGAAGGTGCCGGTCATCAAGAACCTCCAGGCCGGGCACATGAAAGACAAGCTGACGCTCTGCCTCGGACGGACATATCGGATGGACGCGGATGCCGGAAGGATCCGCTTAGTCAGATAACTCTTGCAGAATAGGATTCGTATGGAGAAGGAGTTTTCATGTTCAGGGACTATTCGGACTTAATCAGCCGGTTTCAGGCAAATCCGGCAAACGCGCTCCTGTATTACCTGATCCTGATCATCGCAATCCTGATCAGCCTGATCCTCCACGAGAACGCGCACGGTCTGGTTGCGCTCTGGTGCGGCGACCCGACTGCGAAAATGCTGGGCAGGCTTTCGCTGAACCCTGCTAAGCATCTGGATCCGATCGGCACGATTTCGATGATCCTGTTCCGCTTTGGATGGGCGAAGCCGGTGCCGATCGATTCGCGGAACTTCCGGCATTACAGGCGTGATTTCATTTTTGTTTCGCTTGCCGGCATCGCCATGAATCTGATTCTGTTTTTGACCTGTATGGCCATCTCCATTCTCTTGAATCAGGTTCTCTGGAATGACGCCCTGCCCGCTTCGATCGAACCCGTTGAAATGTATGATGCCCCTTATTTTGCCGTCTATACCGGTGTGTTCAGCACCTCTTCCTTCTTTAAAGGGAACCTGACGCTTTTTCCTGAAGCCATCACGGGATTCATGCGCGTGCCTGCGCTGATGTATTTGCAGTTCTTCCTTCAGGCTATGGCATCGGTCAATCTGAGCCTGGCCATTTTCAACCTTCTTCCGATCCCGCCGCTGGACGGATTCCGTCTGATCCAGGGCGCTTCCAACGGCCGTGTCCGGATCACCCCGCAGGTTATGCAGATCATCCAGATTGTCACCATCGTTCTGCTGTTCACCGGCGTGATCAGCAGAATCATGAATTACATCTATTCGCCGGTTTATCAAGGCACCTTTTCCCTGCTTTTGAAAATCTTTGGCCTTCGCTGAGGTTTTATCATGTCAATGAACTTTCAACTCAAAGACTTTGACGGTCCCCTGGATCTGCTGCTACACCTGGTGACCAAGGCGCAGGTCAACATCCGGGACATCTTTGTCAGCCAGATCACGGACCAGTATATCGCCTTTGTGCGGGGCGCGCCGGACCTGGACATGGATGACGCCAGTGAGTTTCTGGTGATGGCCGCGACGCTGCTGGAAATCAAGAGCCGCGCGCTGCTGCCCAAGCCGCCGGCGCTGGAGGAAGGGGAGACGGATCCCGAGGAAGCGCTGATCCGCCAGCTGGAGGAATACAAGCGCTTCAAGGAGACCGCAACGGCGATGCAGGGCTTCGAGAATGCCGCCAAGGCCATCTACGCGAAGCTGCCGGATGAGTTTCCGCTGCCGCCCCCCGAAACGGAATTGGTCGGACTCACGCTGGAAGGCCTCATCGCCGCGTTTCAGCGCATCCTCGCCAGAAAGCCGGACGCCGACGCGCTGGCCGAGGATAACCGCTACGCCGCCAGGGAGATCCACCGGGATGAGCACAGCGTGCAGGAATGCATGCTGACCCTGCTCAAGGGGTTGAAACGACAGCGCAAGCTGCGCTTTGAGGAAGCCTTCAGCGCGGCACCGACCCGGGAAGAGGTCGTGACGCTCTTCCTGGCGCTGCTGGAGCTGATGCGGCTCGGCCGGGTCAGGGCCGCCCAGGACGGCGTCTGCGGCGAGATTGTGCTCGTGCCCGGCAGTGGAAGAAAGGTCGTGGATGAGGATGGCTGAGGAAAACCTGACGCAGGAAGGCTGCCTGAAAGGCCGCATCGAGGCGGTGCTCTATGTCGCGGGGGACGCGGTCCGTGCCGCGGATCTTGCGCGCGCTCTGAACGTGGACAACGCTACGCTGCAGGCCGCCCTGAAAGAGCTTCGGGACGAGTACGATTACGGGCAGCGGGGGCTGATGCTCCGGATCTTCGGCGAGCATGTGCAGCTCACCACGCGCCCGCTGTACGCCATGGACGTGGTGCATCTGCTGCAGCCCGTGCAGAAGCAAAGCCTGAGCCAGGCCATCATGGAAACCCTTGCCGTGATCGCCTACCGGCAGCCGGTGACCAAGGGCGAGATCGAACAGGTCCGCGGCGTCAAGTGCGATTACTCGGTGCAGGCCCTGATGAACAAGGGGCTGATCACGGAACTCGGCCGCAAGGAGACCCTCGGGCGTCCGATCCTGTACGGAACCACCGACAGCTTCCTGAGCCACTTCGGCATTGAGTCGCTTGCGGATCTTCCGCCGCTGCCGGAGCCCCCGAAGCCCGAGGTCGAGGACGACGGGGGAGAGCTGGTTCCCTGACGCCGCATCCCTGGAAAGATGACAGGTAAAAAAGATGTGCGGACGGTTTTATGTGGAGAGCGATGACACGGCGGAGGACCTGCTGCAGCTGCTCAGACAGGCCGGAGCCGTCGCGACGGGTGAAGTGCGGCCCGGCGATCAGGCCGCGGCTGTGGCCCTGAGCCGGAAGGCCGGACAGATCCGTGCCTTTTCCATGCGCTGGGGTTTTCCCGTGTCAAAGCAGCTGGTGATCAACGCCCGCTCGGAAACCGCGTGCCAGAAGCCGCTTTTCCGGGAGAGCTGGGAGAAGCGGCGCTGCCTGATTCCGGCGTCCGCTTGGTTTGAATGGGATCACCGCCGCAAGCCCATGGACAAGTACCGGCTGCAGCCGGAAGGGACGCCCTGGTTCTTCCTGGCCGGTCTGTACCGCTTCGGCGAGGACGGGCAGCCGGAATTCACCGTGCTGACACGTCCTGCCACCGAATCCTTGGCTGCCCTGCACGACCGCATGCCGGTGGTTTTCGGCAGGCAGGACGCGCAGCGCTGGCTTTTCGTTGGCACGGATCCGGACGAGATGATGCCGGAAGCCCTGACGGAGATTCGTTTTGCCCCCGTTCAGGGGAATACCGGCACCGCGGATCAGCCGATGCAACTCAGTTTCTTTGAGCAATAGCACCCGGAGGTGAACGGATATGCTTGCACGCGCACTGGGATACGGTCTGAGCGGGGTCAGCGGCTTTGCCGTGACGGTGGAGGTTTACGCCGCCAACGGCCTGCCGTCGCTGGAAATCATCGGCCTGCCGGACGCCTCGGTCAAGGAGAGCCGCGACCGCGTCAGCGCCGCCATCGCCAACTCCGGCTTTGCCATGCCCGTGGCCAGGCTGACGGTGAACCTGGCGCCGGCGGATGTGAAGAAGGAAGGCCCTGCCTTTGACCTGCCCATTGCCTGCAGCATTCTGGCCGCCACCCGGCAGCTGCCGGACACGGACATGAGCGGCACGCTGATGATCGGAGAACTGCTGCTGGACGGCACGCTTCAGCCGGTCCGGGGCGCGCTGCCCATGGTGATCGCCGCCAGCGAGAACGGCGTCACCGACGTGATCCTGCCCGAGGGCAACGCGGAAGAGGTCGCCTGCATTCAGGGCATCCGGGTGTATCCGGCGCGAAATCTCTCACAGGTTGTGGGGCATCTGCGGGGTGTCGAACACATTCCGGTCCAGATTCAACGCACCTATCAGGAGATCCTCGAAAACACGAAGCCCCTGATGGACCTGAATCAGGTGCAGGGGCAGCTGGGCGCGCGCCGGGCGCTGGAAGTGGCCGCAGCCGGCGGACACAACATGCTGATGATCGGCGTTCCCGGTTCCGGCAAAACCATGCTGGCGCGCTGTCTGCCGGGCATCCTGCCGCCGCTGACCTTTGAGGAGGCGCTGGAAACCACCCGGATCCACTCCATTGCCGGCAAGCTCCAGCCCGGAGCCGGCCTCATGGTCACCCGCCCCTTCTCCGCTCCGCACCACTCGGCCTCCGTAGCCAGCCTGATTGGGGGCGGGACAAACGCCATGCCGGGCGCCGTGTCCCTGAGCCACAACGGCGTGCTGTTCCTGGACGAATTGCCTGAGTTCAGCCGTCAGGCGCTGGAAGCCCTTCGTCAGCCCCTGGAGGACGGCATGGTCTCCGTGACGCGGGTCCACAATCAGGCACAGTATCAGAGCAGCTTCATGCTGGTGGCCAGCATGAACCCCTGTCCCTGCGGATATTACGGCAGCAAGACACGCCAGTGCCGGTGCAGCCAGAACGAGATCCGCCGCTATCTGGACCGGGTCTCCGGCCCGCTCCTGGACCGGATCGACATCCAGATCGAAGTGGACGCCGTCCCGGTGCGCGAGATCAACCAGCTCAGGCCCGCGGAATCCTCCGCCGATGTGGCGGTCCGGGTCCGCAAGGCACGGGAAATCCAGCAGCAGCGCTACCGCGGGGAGAAGATCCACTGCAACGCCCAGCTCGACGCCCGTCTGAGCAGGAAATACTGCGCATTGGATTCAAACGCCGAGACCATCCTCCACATGGCCGTGGAGCGCATGGGCATGAGTATGCGGGCCTACGGCCGGGTGCTGAAGGTGGCCCGGACCATCGCCGATCTGCGCGGCGATCCGCAGATCATCACCCAGGACGTCGCGGAGGCCATCCAATTCCGCGAGCTGGATCAGAAATACTGGCGATAAAAACCAACTTCGGTCTTGAATGCCGGCCCCGGCGCTTGCAATCCGGGGTCGGTTTTGCTATAATGTTTATGCACGCAAAGCCATGCGGAAAGGATACGAAAAGCCTCGATGAGAAAGCAGCTGACGGATCTCCGAAAAGCAATGAATAAGGCCGGGATCACCTGGTATCTGGTCCCCACGGATGACTTCCACGCGTCGGAATATGTGGGGGAGTACTTTATGTGCCGCCGGTATCTGACCGGCTTCACCGGCAGCGCCGGCGTTGCGCTGGTCGGCATGGATTGGGCCGGCCTCTGGACCGACGGGCGCTACTTCCTGCAGGCCGGAATGCAGCTTCAGGACAGCGGCTTCACGCTGATGAAGTCCGGCGAGCCCGATGTGCCGACCCTCCAGGCCTTCCTGAAAGAAAAGCTTCGCGCCGGGGATGTGCTCGCCTTTGACGGGCGCACCGTCACCGCGGCTGCCTGCGAGCAATACCGAACAATCGCGACGGAGCGGGATGCTTCCGTCCGCACGGATCCCGACCTCGTCGGCGAGATCTGGCCCGACCGTCCCGCGCTGTCCGCCGAGCCCGTGTTTGAGCTGGATCTGAAGTACGCCGGCAAGTCCCGCCAAGAAAAGCTCCGGGACGTCCGCGTCAAAATGCGGGAAGCGGGCGCGGATGTGCTGGTCCTCTCCTCCCTGATGGACATCTGCTGGCTCATGAACATCCGCGGCAACGACGTGGCCTGCACGCCTGTGGTGCTGTCCTTCGCGCTGATCACGGCGTCCGAGGCGACCCTGTTCGTCAACCCTGCCGTGATCGACGCGCAGATCCGGGCGCATCTGGCCGGGGACGGCGTCCGCATCGCGCCATATGGAGAGATCGCCGATGCAGTAAAGAGCATCCCGGCCGGCAAGACGGTCATGATGAACCTGAACACGGTCAACAGCGCTCTGTACGACGCGGTTCCCGAAGGCGTCACGGTCCTTGACAAGCCCGAGCCCACCGGCCTGATGAAGGCGATCAAGAATCCCGTCGAGGTCGCCAATTTCCGCGCCGCCCATGTCAAAGACGGCGTGGCGGTGACGCGCTTCATGTATTGGCTCAAGAAAAACGTGGGGAAAATCCCCATGACCGAAATCTCCGCAGCGGAGCAGCTGGAGGCTTTCCGGAAGGAACAGCCCGGCTACCTCGGGCCCAGCTTCCATCCCATCATGGGCTACGGTCCTCACGGCGCCATCATCCACTATAGCGCCACGCCGGAGAGCAATGCCGGGATCGAACCCCGGTCTCTCCTCCTGTCCGACACCGGCGGTCATTATCTGGAGGGTACCACCGACATCACGCGCACCTTTGCCATGGGGCCGGTCACCGACGAAGAGCGCCGCATGTTCACGCTTGTCCTGAGAGGTCACCTGAAGCTTGGCGCGGCGAAGTTCCGGCACGGCTGCTCCGGCCTGTCGCTGGATTACCTGGCCCGGGAGCCCCTCTGGGCGCTGGGCCTGGACTACAACCACGGCACGGGCCACGGCGTCGGCTATGTGCTGAGCGTCCACGAAGGCCCACAGGCTTTCCGCTGGCGCGCTTCCGATTTTCGCCGGATCCAGGCCCTGGAGCCCGGCATGATCACCAGTGACGAGCCCGGCTACTATGCGGAAGGCCGCTTCGGTGTCCGGCATGAGAGCCTGACCGTGGTGTGCGATACGGAGACCACCGCGTACGGGCGCTTCCTCCACCTGGAGTACCTGACCCTGGTGCCCTTTGATCTGGACGCGGTCGACCCGTCCCTGATGACCGCCGAGGAGCGCGCGCTGCTCAATGACTATCACCGTCAGGTCCGCGAAACCCTCACACCGCTGCTGCCCGCCGAAGAGGCGGCCTGGCTGCGGGAAGCGACACGTGAAATCTGATCTGAATCGAGGTTTGCCATGCGTAAGGGAGACGAGACCAAGCAGGAGATCCTTCAGGTGTCGGAACGCCTGTTCTGCAGCAAGGGATATGACGAGACCAGCATCCAGAACATCCTGGATGTGATCCACGGCAGCAAGGGCGGCTTCTATCATCACTTCGTCAGCAAGGAGGACGTGCTGCGCACGATCTGCCAGCGCCGTGCGGAAGCCGCCGCGGAGCGGGCCGGAAAGGCCGCCTTGGAGACCGCCGATCCTCTGAAGCGCCTGGCGCTTGTGCTGAGCAGATTCCTGCCGTTTCAGCGGGAGGATCTCAGTTTCATGTGTATGCTGATGCCGATCCTGGACCGGACGGAGAGCGCTTTTGTCCGTGTATGCTATCAGGACGCGCTGGCGGAGGCGTTTCTGCCGCTCCTGCGCGAGGCTGAGAACGCCTGCAGGGCTGCGGATATCACGCGGCCGGTCGTTCCGGAGCCTTACGGACCGGTGCTCACGCTGCTCAACACGTGCTGGTACGAAGCGGCGCGCCTGTTTGTGCGGGACGCGCGCGGCGGCGTGAAGACCGATCCCGCACAGCTGCTGTCCCTGATGGATACCGCCCGGCGGTGCATCGAAGCCCTGCTGGACGCGCCGTTCGGCAGCATTGCGCTGCTCCCGCTGGAGACATGGTACGCCTTCGCCGAGGAAGCCGGGTCCCGCATGAAATTCGGCAACTGACGCGTTCCCGGTCTTTGACACGCTTACAGGCATGGAATAAAGCTGGATCTTGGGGGAATTGACATGGTGAAAGAGCCGCATATTCGCGATTATACGGGAAAGCGCATTCATATGATCGGCATCGGCGGTTCCAGTATGTCCGGCCTTGCGATGATGCTGGCCGACCAGGGCTATACCGTCACGGGCTCGGACCGGGACAACGGGTATCTGATCGGAGATGTGCGCGCGGCCGGGATTCCGGTCGCCATCGGCCATCGCGCAGAGAATGTGCACGGCGCGGACCTGGTGGTCTACACCGCCGCGATCCCGTCGGACAACCCTGAGCGCGCAGAAGCCTCCAGGCTGGGCATCCCCGCCATGGAGCGCGCTTCGCTGCTCGGCCAGCTGATGGAGAGCGCGAACTGCGGCATCGCGGTCTGCGGCGCGCACGGCAAAACCACCACCACCGCCATGCTGGCCCAGATCCTGATGGCCTGCGGGAAGGATCCCAGCATTCACATTGGCGGAAAGCTCGATGCCGTCGGCGGTTCCACCCGGATCGGGCACAGCGGCATTTTCCTGGCGGAGGCCTGCGAATTCAACCGGTCGTTCCTGAAAATGCGGCCCGACATGGCAGTTGTGCTGAACATAGACGCGGATCATCTGGACTGCTACCGCGATATCGACGAGATCGAGGAGACCTTCGGGACGTTCCTCCACCTGCTGCCGGCGGACGGCGTGGCGATCGGGAAAGGGACCGACCCGCGGATCATGCGCCAGCTGGGCAAGCTGGCCTGCAGAACCGTCACCTTCGGCATGACAGATACCTGTGACTGGCATCCGGCAAACTATGCCGAAGACGAGCTTGGCCTTGCTTCCTTCACCCTGATGCACAATGGCGAGGCGGCCGCTGAAATCCGCATGGCCGTGCCGGGCGTCTTCAACGCGGAAAACGCCATCGCCGCGCTGGCTGCCGCCTGCGAGGCCGGCTGTGATGCCCGTCAGGCTGCGGAAGCCGTCAACAGTTTCTCCGGCGTCCACCGCCGCTTTGAAAAAACCGGTATGCTCAACGGCGCCGAGCTCTTCCACGACTACGGGCACAACCCCGCTGAGATGCGCAACGCCGTCGCCATCGCGCGCAAGCGCTGCAAGGGGACCCTCGTCGCTGTGATGCAGCCGCACACCTTCAGCCGTGCCAAGGCGCTGTTCGCCGATTACCTGACCTGCACCCAGGCCGCGGACGTCACGCTGGTCACGGATATCTGCGCGGCCCGGGAGAAGGACCCCGGGGACATCAACAGCGGCATGCTGGTGGAGGGCATGCGCAGGAACGGCCTGGACGCGCACTGGACACCGTCCTTTGACGATACCGAGGCCTGGCTCCGCGCGCATCTGGCTCCCGGCGATCTGGCCATCACAATGGGCTGCGGAGACATCAATCTGCTCAACGCCCAGATCCAGCGGCACGAGGCGGAGCGTGGCGCACGCGGCAGCGTGTGATTGGGCCTTGCCACAAGGCGGTTTGCGTGTTATAATCAATCTGTTTCAGCACATCGACGGGAGGTGAGCACGTGCAGAGCATGACCGGATGCGGCAAGGGCATTGCCGCGGCAGACGGACTGGAAGTCACAGTGGAGCTGAAAAGCGTCAACCATCGCTTTCTGGACATCGCCTGCCGCCTGCCGCGCAACATCGGCTTTCTGGACGAGCCTCTCCGGAAGCTGATTTCCGCATCCCTGAAGCGGGGTCATGTGGAGGCTTTCATCTCTCTGAAAACAGACAGCCAGAGCACTGCCGACATCCAGCTGAATCCGGAGACGGCCGCCCGCTATATCGCTGCGTCCAAGCAGCTCTTTGATCTGGGCGCGAGGGGTGATCTCTCCGTCTATGAGCTCATGCAGCTCGAAGGCGTTCTTGTCAGTCAGGAGCATGAACTGGATGAAGATGCCGTTCTGGCCCTGTTCCTGGAAAGCTGTTCGGAGGCGATCCGGCAGCTGACGGAAATGCGCGGCAGGGAAGGGGAGAACCTGAAAGCAGATCTCTCCGCACACCTGGACGCGATCGCCGGGATCCGGGAGGCCATCGCGCAGCGAGCGCCGTGTGTGGTTCAGGATTACCGCACACGCCTTCAGAAGCGCCTGGATCAGATCCTGGAGAATCCGGTCGATCCCATCCGCCTGGCCCAGGAAGTTGCCATCATGGCGGACCGCTGCGCCATTGACGAAGAGTTGTCACGCCTGGAGAGCCATCTCCGTCAATTTCGCGCCTATCTGGCCGCGCCGGATGAAGTCGGAAAAAAGCTCGACTTCCTGACCCAGGAGATGAACCGGGAAGCCAACACCATTGGCTCCAAGGCCAACGACGCGCAGATCGCCCAACTGGTCGTGGAGCTGAAGAGCGAGATCGAAAAGCTTCGCGAACAAGTGCAGAATGTGGAGTAAGCGGCCATGAAGATCCTCAACGTCGGCTTCGGCAACGCGGTCGCGGCACAGCGCGTAGTCGCCGTGATCTCCGCCGAGGCCGCGCCCACCAAGCGGATGATCCAGGCGGCAAAGGACAGCGGCAAGGCCATCGACGCCACCGCCGGCCGCAAGACGCGGACGGTCATCATCACCGACTCAGACCATGTAATCCTCTCCGCACTCCAGCCGGAAACCCTGACGGCCCGTCTGGAGCAGGAAGACGCAGACTGACCGAGGAGGCTGTCATGAAAGAAACCAGGAAAGGCATGCTGCTTGTGCTCTCCGGGCCCTCAGGAGCCGGAAAAGGGACCCTGGCCGGGCTCCTGATGAAGCAGGACGCCTCCTTCCAGTTCTCCGTCAGCGCGACCACTCGCGCGCCTCGCACCGGTGAAATCAATGGCGTGCATTATCATTTCCTCGACGATGCCGCCTTTGACGCGCTCGTGGCGGAAGGCGCCTTCCTGGAGCACGCGAATGTCCACGGACACCGCTACGGCACCCTGAAGTCTGAGGTCGACAAGATCCTGGACAAGGGCTGCAACGTGCTGCTGGATATCGACGTGCAGGGCGCCGCCATGGTCATGAAGGCCAAGCCGGACGCCGTGTCGGTCTTCATCCTCCCGCCGTCCTTCACGGAGCTTCGCCGCCGCCTGGAAGGTCGAAAGACCGACGCGCAGGAAGAGATCGAGCGCAGGCTGAACAACGCCCGGGCGGAAATCAGCCAGCTGGGCAGCTATCAGTATGTGATCGTCAACGGCTCGTCCCCGGAGGATGCGAGCCGAACCCTGAAAGCCATTGTGGATGCCGAAAAGCAGCGGACTGCCCGCTGCATCATCGAACTGGACGACTGAAACCATCCGGAGGAGGAACCTGCCATGTCCATTGTTGAACCCAACGTCCTGGAGCTGCTGAAATATGCCGATTCCCGCTACACTCTTGTAGTGGAAGCGTCCAAGCGCGGCCGTCAGCTGGTATCCGGCGCGCAGCCCATGATCATGGATGTCACGGATCAGACCACCAAGCCACTGCGCGTGGCGGTGGATGAGATCGACCGTGGCCTGATCACCTATGAGCGCGTATCCCGTGAAGACGGCGAGAGCACCGAAGCATGAGCCTCGCGGATAAGACCGTCGTTCTCGGCGTCACCGGCGGCATCGCGGCCTACAAGGCCTGCGCGCTGACATCGGCTTTGCGCAAGGCAGGGGCGGCCGTCCATGTCATCATGACCAAAAACGCCACGGAATTTGTGGCGCCGCTGACCTTCGAGACCCTTTCCAACCATCCTGTGGTCACGGACACGTTTGCACGTCCGGAGACCTGGGAAGTGGAGCACATTGCGCTCGCGAAGGCCGCCGATCTGTTTGTCATCGCACCGGCCACCGCCAACATCATGGCCAAGATGGCCTGCGGAATCGCGGATGACATGCTGTCCACCACCGTCCTGGCCACCAAGGCGCCGATTCTCCTCGCGCCAGCCATGAACACCGGCATGTGGACAGCCCCCGCCACGCAGCACAATGCCGCGGTTCTGCTGGAGCGCGGCGTGGTTTTTGTCGGTCCCGAGGGCGGATATCTGGCTTGCGGCGATACCGGAGCGGGGCGGATGAGCGAGCCCGAAGCCATCCTCGCCGAG